>JAFQGN010000355.1 GCA_017398245.1 Clostridia bacterium
GGCGCGATGAACAGCACCTTTCCCCCGCCGAAAATGCCCACATGGTTGAACGTGACCGGAAACGCAGCCGTCTCTTTCGCCAGCCTGTCCAGCTGCTCGCAAAGCTCCTGCTCCATTTCCACCGGGAACGAGCCCAGAGTGATATGCTGCGGAATATTCTTGGTTTGTGTGCCTATGAACCCCTCTTCATACAGCCTGTTCTGCCAAGCCTGCAGCCTGTCTTCGGTCGGCGCATCGAACCCGGCCAGCACATATAACCTCTTATCCGCCATGCCTGTCTCTCCCTTCGTTCCATTTTTACAGTTCAATCCAGAACCGTTTCAGTCTCACATTCTTGTTTGCGTCGCATACGGTCGATTCATACACCCCGCCATTTGCGCGAATCGTCTTTTCGCTGCCGATATTATCCTCCAGACAGGTGATCAGCAGCCGCTTCAGCCCCAGCTCCCGGCAGATGGGCAGCGCCATCGCGAGCATCCGCTTTGCATGCCCCTGCCGCCGAAACTTCGGCCGCACGCTGTAGCCGATATTTCCGCCGAATTCCTTCAAATATCCGATCAGCTCCAGCCGGATGGAGAGCATCCCCACCAGCGCGCCGTCGCTTTTGCGCACGTACCAAAGCTGCTGCGAAAGCGAGCGGCCTTCCGGCAGTGTTTCTCTCCGGGTGTGCGCCTCGCAGGAGCGCATGTATTCTTCGAAATTTTCACTCTTTCGCAGTTCTCCGCAGCCGTCCATACTGCTTCCCTCTTCAATGAACTCGCGCCGGAACGCCTTCACTTCTTCCGCATATGAACGATCCGGCTTTATAAATACAAACTCATCCATCGCTCTTCCTCCTCAGAGCTCGTCCACGCGCACCGCGCCGTATTTTCCAATAACGGCGGCGCATTCCTCCGGCGCGCATACAGCCGCCACGCCGGTATAGCAGCGCAGAGCCGTTTCGAGGATCTCCGCATCCTCGGCGATAAAGCCAAGCGGCGCATGCGTGGCGGTAACAGCGGTGGCGATATCCTCCGCAACGTCGTCGATATCGCTTTCACGCAGGTCGATCACGGCAAGAAGGGTATCGTCCTCAATATCGTACAGATCGTCGATATCCTCCACCGTCTCCCTGCTTGCAAGGGCCTCGCCGATCTCGGCATATTTGCGCGCAGAGCATACATACGTCTTTTCCTCGGCGATCATCTCCGCCGCCTCATATTCCTTTGCCTTCTGCGCAAGCAGGCGGATGTGCTCCGGCGTGGTTCCGCAGCAGCCGCCCACAGCCGCCGCTCCCGCTTCCAGAATAGGCTGCATTTCTTCCACAAAGCGCTCCGGACCGAAGGGATACGTCGTCACGCCGCCGCGCATCTCCGGCAGGCCAGCGTTCGGCTGCACGATCACAGGAATGTTGACGACCCCTCGCATCTTTTTCAGCGGGCCGACCATGTGCTCCGGGCCGCCCGAGCAGTTCATGCCCACGGCGATCGCTCCCAACGCCTTCGCGATGATCGCAGCGCATTCGGGCGTGCCGCCGGTCATCGTGCGGCCGGAAGTTTCAAAGCTGAACGAGGCCGCAAAGGGCATGCCTTCTTCCTTCGCGGCAAGCATGCCGGTTCGGCCCTCGCCGATATCGGTCATCGTCTCCATGAGCGCAAAATCGGCATTTCTGCCCGCGCGGATCTCCTCCCGATACCCCTCGATCGCCTTTTCGACCATCAGCGTGCCCATCGGATACAGCATTTCTCCTGTCGGGCCCACGTCCAGCGCCACATAACCGGTATCCCCCGCTTCCGCACGCGCGTTTTCCACTGCCTTTTCAGCGATCTCCGCGGTACGCGCGGCAAGGCCATGCTTGCCCAGCTTCGCGGGCGATCCGCCAAACGTATCGGTGATGACAACGTTCGCTCCTGCATCCAGATAGGAGCGATGGATGCCGCGGATGATCTCCGGCTGTTCTACGCCCACCAGATCCGGGCAGGCGGCCTGCACGCCCATGGCCGAAAGCAGCGCGCCCATGCTGCCGTCGATGATCACCCTGCCCTCGCGCAGAGCCTGTGCAATATCTTTTTTCATATTATATACCTCCGTTTTTCAAAACGAAATTGATGGTGTGAATGGTATCATACAAACGCCGAAAATGCAACCTTTTCAGCCCCGTGCAAACGTGGTATGATATACCCATACGCGAAGGAGGAACTGCCGATGAATACCGAACTGCTCGTTCAGGCAAGAGAAATGCTGGAAAATCTGACTCCCCTCAAAACAAACTGCGGTCTGCTTTGCGGCGGAGCCTGCTGCGATCCCGATGAAGACGGCCAGGGCGGCGTGCTGCTCTTTCCCGGCGAAGCAGAAATTCTGAAAAACGAACGCTGGATGGAGATCCTGCCCTCTCCCATGCCGGTCGATGGAAAAGACTACGGCATGATGGTCTGCAAGGGCACCTGCGAACGCAAAATGCGCCCGCTGGGCTGCCGTATCTTCCCGCTCACGCCCGTTAAGACCAAAGTCGGTACATGGAAAGTGCGTACCGACAGGCGCGCATGGGCCATGTGCCCGCTCATGTCCAGCGGCATCCGCGGGCTTGATCCAGAATTTGTGGAAACCGTCCGCTCCGTGTTCAACCTGCTCGCCGCCGATGAAGACAACCGGCGCTTCCTTGAAGAATGGCAGGATCTGGAACAGAGCTATGCCGATTCTCCCTTCCTTCTCTGATCCGCTATCACTCCGCACTATTTACCGACCGTATTCTGTATTTCATATATAACCAGCTGTATTTCAAATCGCATATTCTGCACAGCCATTCGATCTCTACGTTCATTCAGAATCCCATCCAAGCATGAAGCACCCTGCGCATTGCCGCGCAGGGTGCTTTTTCAGACCGCATTCTGTTTTTTTCTTCAATCTACGTATGCCAAGTTCATTTTGAGACTTCGGTCTGTTATCCGCCATATTCCATATAGCTATTGTAATACGCCGCATCGGAGAACAGATACGCCTGGAATTCCGCCGAAGCGAACTCGTCGATGCAAGTGAACCCGCGCATCTCCTGCGCGACCTGCACCGCCTTGAGCGTATCGAGCGTGAACTTTCCGGCGATGGACGCGTCGTAATCCGGGAAGAAGCCAAGCTCTACCAGCCGCAGCTGCATGTTGTACACAGCCTCGCCCGTGTCGCCCGGGTGCAGGTGCGCATACAGTACCGCCTGCTCGTACGACGGCGCGGACATATCCAGCGCGCGCTCCATAAACGCGTACGTCGCCACGCCGTCGGCCGGATACCCCAGCATTTCCTGCATTTTTTGCACGGCAGCTGTCGTCAGGTCGAGGTAATTCCCGCCGATGTTTCCGTCGAAATACCCCAATTCCTTGAGCGCAGTCTGCAGCTTTTTCACCTTTGCGCCGGTATTGCCGGGCTTGAGGATCACCTCGTCGGGGTCCTGCTCCTGTTCCGTGCCCGTGCCCGTCTCCGGTTTGATAATCACGCTTTCATACGGCACGATCTGGTCGGAGAAGATGAATTTATACAGCTGTTCCGTAACGACTCCGGTCTTTTTTGTGCCCGCCATCTCCTGCACCAGCAGCACAGCCGCCTCCGTCTGGCCCAGGAAATTGCCTGTCGCGCTCGCGTCGAGGTACCCCAGCTGGATCAGCCTCTTCTGCAGCTGTACCACCAGCTCGCCCGAATCCCCATACTTCAGCGTGCCGTCGTCCTGCTCCGGCGCAGCGGTCGGCACAGAGGGCGCGGGCGTTACAAACGCCTGCGCGTATGTCGGCGCAGAAGACGAATACAGCTTTTCCTGCAGCGCAGCAGTGGCGACTCCGGTCTGTTCCCATCCAAGCGCCTTCTGGAACAACTTTACAGCCGCAGTTGTTTTGGTCAGATAATTCCCGCCGAGCTCGCCGTCAAAATAACCGAGCTCCTTCAGCCGCTTCTGCATCTTTTTCACATCGTTGCTGCTGTCGCCCGGGGTCAGCTGCGAATAGCCCTCCGGGGCCTTTGTCGCAGGCGCAGCCGGGCTGGAACCTGCATACTTCGGCGCAGAACCGGAATAGATATAGCTCTGCAGCGAAGCAGTAGCGACTCCGGTCTGTTCCCAACCAAGCGCGGCTTGGAACAGCTTCACCGCCCGTTCCGTCACACCGCCGAAATCGCCGTCGGGTTGATCGGCCATGTACCCCAGCTGCACGAGCCTCGTCTGCAGCTTGGTCACCTCTGCGCCCTGCGAACCCTTCTGCAAGAGCACGTACCCTTCCTGCGTAGAAGGCTTGGGCGTCGGGTCGTACACCACCTGCCCGCTGTTCACCATTTCGGAATATGTCTTCACATTGGCATACACATATTTCAGCGTCAGATAATCCGCAACGCCGGTCTCGGTCAGCCCCATGGTCTCCTGGAACAGCCTTACGGCCGATTCGGTCTTGTTGCCGAACTTGCCGTCCGCGCCGCCGGAAAGATACCCCAGCTCGATCAGCCTCTGCTGCAGAAGCAGAACATTATTGCCCTTGCTGCCGTTGGAAAGCACCTCGTCGCGCGGCCCGGGAGTGGGCGTAGGCACAGGAGTAGGCGTAGGCCTGCGCGTCGGCGCGGGCGTGTACGAAGTATTGCCCGTGCCCGGCACGTTCTGCCATTCCAGCGGCTTCGCCGTCGGGGTCGGCGCTGCAGTCGGCTGCACGGGAACCGGCGTGGCCGTCGGCGCGATAGGCGCGCGCGTCGGGAAGGGGATGGACGCATCCACGTCAAATCCCGAAAGCGGGTCTTCCACCTGATCGGGCGTCGCCCCGCAGCCCGTCAAGATCACCGCCGCGCAAAGCAGCACGGCAATGAGCAGCAGCCATCTATTTTTCATAGGATCTCCTCCTGTTTCATACTGTTTTTCAGACGCGCACGCGCTCCGTTTTGTTGCCTGCTTTTGCCAGAATCTGTCGAAAATCACGGCTGCACGGCATAAATGCGCACACTGCTGTTTTCATAGGCCAGCGTAAATCGCTCGCTGAACCAGCCCTCGTCCAGATAAAACTGGCTCCTCTCCTGAGAAGACACGAGCACGTAATCTACGCCGTACTGCGCAAACAGATGCGCGCAGGTGTCCGGCTGCTCGTACATGCGCACAACGTCCGCCGCGCGCTGACTGTACTCCAGCCCGTGGGTCGAAAGGAAATTATCCGGCCCGCAAAGTACGTTCTTACCCGCCAGAACCGACGCGAGATTGTTGTGCTGCCTGCCGGTCAGCACGGTGCAATGCTGCTCGGTCTCTTCCGCAAGGAACTGCGCGGCCGCCGTTTCATTTTTGCTGAAGATCTGGTAGTCCGAAACCACCTCGCGTCCAATGCTCAGCGCGCCGGAAAAAATCGAAATGAACAGGAAACAGGCAGCGAGCCACCTGCGCCCCGGAATGCCCTGCAAACGCCTGTACACCTGTACAAGATACGAGCCCAGCAGCGGGCAGGCGACGATATACGCCGCGTACATGATCTTGTTATTGTCGTACAAAAGCATCTGAAAGCGCACAAAATTCGCCACGATAAACGCCAGCGCCGCGCCCACAGCCAGCGCCTGCTCGCGCGGCCTTGCGTGCATTGCCGCAGGTACCAGCAGCAAAAACACCGGGCCGATATTCTTCACCCAGAACCACAGCGTCTCATCGCGCAGGCCATATCCTGTGTTGTTCACCCAGCCCGGCCAGATCGTCAGCGCGCCCGCGCTGCCCGTCTGCGGGAAGGTCCATACGATCAGCTGCGGCAGCGCCATCGCTACGGCGATCAGCCCGTACACCACAAACCCCGTCATGCCGCGCCAGTTGAACACCCTCCTATTCACTTCAAAGGAGGAATTACCCTTTTCCACCCGAACGACACTGCGCATCGCGCTTTCGCGCACAAACAGCACGGCCATCGCGCCGATTGTGATCAGCCCCAGCGCAAGGAACGAATGCGTGTGGATCATCGGCAGCGTTCCGGCCAGAACGCCAAGTTTTACCCACACCCGCTTCTCTCCCCTGCGGCCCATCGCATCGCACAGCAGCCACAGCGCGGGGATCAGCACCGCAATGCCCGCAAGGAACGTGCGCTGCGGCAGCAGCATATCGCAAAAAATGTTCACCCAGCGCAGGTTCAGATCGGGCATATTCGTCGGCGTACGGTAAAACCCGGTAAACATATCGATCACCGCGGAAGGATCCTCTGCGACAAAATCGAACGCATACAAAAACCCGAGTCCGCCGTTAAGAAACAGCAGCAAAAACGCCACCGCGCTCGCCTTGGCCGAACCGGTCATCTTATAGGAAAGCATCAAAAAACCCCAGAACACCAGCACGCCCATCAGCGCACCGGGAACGGCCATGGAAAGCGAAAGCGGCGTGCCAAACAGCACCATGGAAGCCGAAAGCGCGTCCATCAGGAAGGGATATCCCAGCCTGCTGCCCGGCAAAATGGAGTATTCCGGCGGGAAAGAGGCATTCTGCAAACTGGTAATGATCGCCGAATGCATGCAGATATCGCCGTAGGTGCTCTGCCCCACGTGCAGCGCGCCGTCCATCTCGCGGAAATAATGCGTGTACTGCAGAAAGCCGAACAGCAGCGCAAACGGCGCCACCAGCGCGAGCACCGTCTTCAGCGGCGGCAGCGCGTCCTTCGTCTTTTTTGCGCGCGAACGCCAGCCCCACAAAAGCCCCAGCCCGGCCAGAACATACGCCGTGCCCAGAGCGAACCAGTTCGCGTCTTTCGTGAAATCCAGCAAAAACGCCCACAGAGAAGGCAGCCACATCATCATGACCAAACCGGCCGTCAGCCCCATCCACACGCGCACAGGCCGCGCCCTCCGTGCAAACACGCCCTCGCAAAGGATCAACCCAGCCATTTCAAACAGCGCAAGCAGCAATATTCCAAGCATTTTTGCATTTCCTCCGTTTCACATGCCCCTATTGTACCATATCCTGTGTAAACGGTTCTATGTCCGTCCGTGTTTACAATTCCAGAAAGAAAAGCTATAATGTACGCACAGGGTTAAGTTTTCGTTTTGTTCAAAGCATGATATCGAAAAGGAGGAACGGGAATGAAACTGGGTATCAGCAGCTATTCTCTGAACAAGCGCCTGCGCACGGGAGAAATGAGCATTTTCGACGTCATCGACTGGGCCAAGGAGCACGACTGCGCGCATCTCGAACTCGTCCCCTTCAGCCTGCCGCTTCTGGGCGAAGACGGCAAGATCGACTACAAATACGTCGGCCAGATCCGCGAGCACGCGGAAAAGGTCGGCATGCCGCTGAGCGTGTTCTCCCTCAACGCGTGCGTGCTCAAGCCCACCGAAGAAGAGCGCCGCGCGGAGATCGAGCGCATCAAAATGTATATGGATATGGCCCATTTCCTGGGCATGAAGAAGATGCGCCACGATACCTGCTCCGGCCAGCATCCGGAGGGCATCAACACTCCCGAACAGTTTGAAAAGGACTTCCCCGCCCTCGTTGCCGCCGTGCAGGAGCTGGCCGATTACGCCGCCTCCCTCGGCATGAGCACGACTCTGGAAAACCACGGCCTGTACGTCAACGGAGCCGACCGGGTCATCCGCCTGCTCAACGCCGCCGGCCGCCCGAACGTTGGCATGACGATGGACGTGGGCAATTTCCTCTGCGTAGACGACAAACCCGAAGCCGCCGTGAAAAAGTGCGTTTCCTATGCCGATATGATCCACCTGAAGGATTTCTATATCCGTGAAAAGGGCAAAATGCTTCCGCAGGACGGCATGTACACCGCCGGCGCAAAGGCCCCCAAGCCCGCGCAGCTCACGCCCGAGGAACTCAGGAAAATGCCGCCGAGGCTGGGCTATGTGGGCACCTCCAGCGGCCTGAACATCCTGCGCGGTGCGATCCTGGGCCAGGGCGATATGGACATCTGGTCCATCCTCAAAACCGTAAAGGAAGCCGGCTACGACAAGGAAGTTTCCATCGAATTCGAAGGCATGGAAGACTGCATCGCCGCCACCGAAATCTGCCTCAACACCGCGCGCTATATCTGGGATCGCGTATAACACTCGCATCTTTTCACAAAGGGCCACCGCACAGGCGGCCCTTTTGTTATTTTCCTGTGCAATGCAGGAACGGGAACGAGCGCGTCGAAATTTGAACAGGATATATTTTCGATCCCGCGCCCCGCGTTGGGCGCTTTTGTCTGGAGGACGCATTCATGTACACCATTCTTTCCAAAGAGCGGCTGAACCCGACCATCACCCGCATGCGCATCCTTGCGCCGCGCGTGGCAAAGAAAGCGGGCCCGGGCCAGTTTATCATCCTGCGCATCGATGAAAACGGCGAGCGCATCCCGCTGACGATCGCGGCCAAAGACCCGGTCGAAGGCTCTGTCACCATCATTTTCCAGAAGGCCGGCGCAACCACGACCCGCCTCGACGAACTGAGCGAAGGCGATTCCCTTCTCGATTTCGTCGGCCCGCTGGGCAAGGAGAGCGAGTTCGAAGGCCTGGAAGGCAAGCGCGTGGCCGTCATCGGCGGTGGCCTCGGCATCGCCATCGCCTATCCGCAGGCCATCGCCGCCAGCGAAGCCGGCGCCAAGGTCGATATGATCGTCGGCTTCCGCAATAAGGATCTCGAAATTCTCACTGATGAGCTGGCCGGCAAGTGCGAAAACCTCGTCGTCATGACGGACGACGGCTCCAACGGCCACAAGGGCTTTGTGACCGACGGCCTTAGGGAACTGCTCGATTCCGGCGCACAGTACGACCGCGTCATCGCCATCGGCCCGCTGCCCATGATGCGCGCTGTGGCCGAGATGACCCGCCCGCTGAACATCCCCACCATCGTGAGTATGAATTCCATCATGATCGACGGAACCGGCATGTGCGGCGGCTGCCGCCTCACCGTCGGCGGAGAAACCAAATTCGCCTGCGTGGACGGCCCCGAATTCGACGGCCATCTGGTCGATTTTGACGAAGCCATCCAGCGCAGCCGCATGTATAAAACCGAAGAAAAGACCAGTTCCGAGCGGCACGCCTGCCGCCTGACGGGAGGTGCGCGCTGATGCCGAATATGTCTCTTGTGAAAAATCCCATGCCGGAGCAGGATCCGATCATCCGCGCCGCAAATTTTGAAGAAGTCGCGCTGGGCTACACCCCCGCCCTTGCCGCAGACGAAGCCGCCCGCTGCCTCAGCTGCAAGCACGCCCCCTGCGTGCAGGGCTGCCCCGTGAACGTGCAGATCCCCTCTTTCATCGCCAAAATCCGCGAAAACGACCTGCAGGGCGCCTACGCCATCCTCAAGGGCTCCAACGCACTGCCCGCCGTGTGCGGCCGCGTGTGCCCGCAGGAGAGCCAGTGCGAGTCCAAATGCGTGCGCGGCATCAAGGGCGAGCCTGTCGCCATCGGCCGTCTGGAACGCTTCGTGGCCGATTCCTGCATGGATACCGTCGCGCCGGAAGCCCCCTCCGCCGAAAACGGCAAAAAGGTGGCCATCATCGGCTCCGGCCCCAGCGGCCTGACCTGCGCGGGCGATCTGCGCAAACTGGGCTACGATGTCACCATCTTCGAAGCGCTGCACACCCCCGGCGGCGTTCTGGTCTATGGCATTCCTGAATTCCGCCTGCCCAAGGCGCTCGTCCGCCGCGAGATCGCGACCCTCGAGGCCATCGGCGTGAAGATCGAGACCAACACCGTCGTGGGCAAGAGCGTCTCTTTGGAAGAACTGATGCACGACGAGGGCTTTGACGCCGTCTATATCGGCTCCGGCGCGGGCCTGCCCCGCTTCCAGGGCATCCCGGGCGAAAACCTGAACGGCGTGTATTCCGCCAACGAATTCCTCACCCGCGTGAACCTGATGAAAGCCTACCGCTTCCCGGAGACCGACACCCCCGTGCGCGTGGGCAAGAGCGCCGCTGTCATCGGCGGCGGCAACGTGGCTATGGACGCCGCCCGCTGCGCAAAGCGTCTCGGCGCGCAGCACGTCTATATCGTCTACCGCCGCGGCGAAGAGGAAATGCCCGCCAGACGCGAGGAGATCCACCACGCCAAAGAAGAGGGCGTCGAATTCCTTCTGCTGAACAATCCGACCCGCGTCCTCGGCGACGAAAAC
>JAFQGN010000356.1 GCA_017398245.1 Clostridia bacterium
CCAAACCCCTCGGTAGGGGGAATGATTCCCCCTACACCCCTCAATTATTGGGGAAATGGTTTCTATAGCTGGCCGGCAACGCTTACAGCGTGGGCCGGCCTTGTGTTGGGCAGGGGGTTACGTTGGGGCTCTGCCCCAAACCCTGCTCAAGGGAGAAAGTCCCTTGAGAATCCCATCTATGGGGTTGGCATATTATATCGTTATGGAGAAGAAGGCCGGCAGCACTTACAGTGCGGGCCGACCTTGCGTTATGGGGAGAGTAGTTCTATCGATCTGTCTGGCGGCAGTAATTGTCAGCGGCCACTGGCCGCCAGCATGGGCCGACCTTTTGTGATATTTTTGCACTGCGTTAAAAAGATAGCATGCTCAGTTCACGCGGTACGCATTGCCGGGCAAATCTCTTTATGACAGAAATCGTTACCCATATTGAGGATTCTTAAGGGAATCATTCCCTTAAGCGGGGTTTCAGGGGCAGCGCCCCTGACGTACTCCTTATGTTTGCATCATGGCGCGGATTTCGCGGTCGGACAGGAGCGGGTGCAGCGCGCGGTTCACCCCTGCGGCGACCATGGCGGCCGCATCGGAGACGAGCTGATCGACCTCGCGCGGGGTGACGATCATCTCGCCCAGATCGCTGTGCAGCACATCCTGCGCGATAGCGTCCAGCGCGTCCTCATGCTGGCAGGCGTCGTCGCCGGAGAGCGTCTCCATGGCGTCGCGCACGATTGTCGCCGCGTGCACCACCATGGGCACGCCGATGGCGATGACCGGCACGCCCAGCGTTTCGCGGCTGAGCGCGCGCCGGTGGTTGCCCACGCCGGAGCCGGGCTGGATGCCCGTATCAGAGAGCTGAATGGTGGCGGCGAGGTGCGAACACTCGCGCGCAGAGAGCGCATCGACGGCGATCACTGCGCGCGGGCGCACGCTTTCGACCAGTCCGCGCACCAGTTCCACCGTTTCCAGCCCGGTCACGCCCAGAACGCCCGGCGCGACTGCGCAGACTGAGCGCATGCGGTCGTCCACCGAATCGGGCAGTTCGCGAAAGAGATGGCGCGTGACAAGGGTCATATCGGCGACGAGAGGGCCGAGGCTGTCCGGCGTGACGGAACGGTTGCCAAGGCCCACGACGAGCACCGGCTCGGCCGGGTCGTCGCTCGGCGGAAGCAGGCGGGAGAGCTCTTCGCCCAGAACGGCGCTCGCCCCCGTGCGCAAAAGGGCGTCGCCGCTGCGCCCCTGCGGAAAGGTGATGGTGATATAACTGCCCTGCTTTTTGCCCAGCAGCTTTTCGCCCGTGCCGTCCTCGATGAGGACCTCTGTCACCTGCACGTCGCCCTGTTCCCATGTGTTCACCTGCACGCCTTCCAGGCCTTCGCCTCCGTGGGCGCGGAACGATTCCATGGCAAGATCTGTGCGGATCTGCCGCATATCTATCGCCTTCTTTCTGGCTTGTGGTCGGGTTGAGTATACCCGAACCGGCCCGAGGAGATACATGCCAAATGTTTTAATGTTGGGAATGTTGCTTTTAACACGGGCCTGTGCTATACTTGCTTCTGTTCCACGGGCGATGACAGTCGGGCCCCGTGCGACGGTGCGACGTGAATCATGTCAGGGCCGGAAGGCAGCAGCATTAAGCGATCCGCATCGTGCGCCGCGGGCAGCCTGGCCCGAGCCCGTGGGGCCTTTTTCAGCAAAATGGAAAGAAATATGACCCACAGTCCGCCAAGGGCGGATTGCGGGGCGTTTTTTTATTAAGGGTATAGGTTAAGGGTATTTTATCGAAAAAGGAGCGCGAAAAAACATGATGCAGTATGAAGCGCTGCGCGTTGGCGATCCCGAGATCGCAGCCGCTTTGGACGAGGAACTGAAAAGGCAGAGGGAGCATATCGAGCTGATCGCTTCCGAAAACTTTGTTTCGCCGGCGGTGATGGAGGCGATGGGTTCGCATCTGACGAACAAATATGCCGAGGGTTACCCGGGCAAGCGGTATTACGGCGGCTGCTATGCGGTGGACGTGGCGGAGAACATCGCGCGGGAGCGCGCAAAGCAGCTCTTCGGCGCGGAGCATGCCAACGTGCAGCCGCATTCCGGCGCGCAGGCGAACACCGCCGTGTATTTTGCGCTGCTGGAGCCGGGCGACACCGTGATGGGCATGGACCTGTCTAACGGCGGGCATCTGACGCACGGAAGCCCGGTCAATATTTCCGGCAAGTACTATAATTTTGTCTCGTACGGCGTGTCCGGCGAGGACGAGCGCATCGATTACGACATGCTCATGCAAAAGGCCATGGAATGCAGGCCGAAGCTGATCGTCGCCGGCGCGAGCGCCTATCCGCGCGCGATCGATTTCAAAAAGTTCCGCGAGGCGGCAGACGCCTGCGGCGCGCTCCTGATGGTGGACATGGCGCACATCGCTGGTCTTGTGGCCGCGGGCGAGCATGAAAGCCCGGTGCCCTATGCCGATATCGTGACCACCACCACGCACAAGACTTTGCGCGGCCCGCGCGGCGGCCTGATTTTGTGCAAGGAAAAGTACGCGAAGGCCATCGACAAGGCCATCTTCCCCGGCACGCAGGGCGGCCCGCTGATGCACGTGATCGCGGCCAAGGCCGTGTGCTTCGGCGAGGCGCTGCAGCCGCAGTTCAAGGCGTATCAGCACCAGATCGTGCTCAATGCAAAGGCGCTGGCCGAGGGGCTGATGCGGCGCGGCCTGCGCCTGGTCTCCGGCGGCACCGACAACCACCTGATGCTGGTGGATCTGACTTCCACGGGCCGCACGGGCAAGGAAGTGGAGCAGCTGCTGGACGCGGCCAACATCACCTGCAATAAGAACACGATCCCGAACGAGAAGCGTTCGCCCTTTGTGACCAGCGGCGTGCGCCTGGGCACCCCGGCGGTGACCACGCGCGGCATGGTTGAGGCGGATATGGACGAGATCGCCGGTATGATCGCCGAAGTTGCCTTTGCAGGCGAGGCGGCGGTGGAGGACGTGCGCGAGCGCGTGCTCTCTCTGCTGACCAAGTACCCGCTGTATTGAGTGACGAGGGGCTTTGGCGGGGAACCCATTTATTAGGGAGAA
>JAFQGN010000357.1 GCA_017398245.1 Clostridia bacterium
ACGAACATGATGTCGATATCGCCCCATTCCACATCGGTCCAGAACTGCTTGACGCAGCCGCCAATGACCGGGCCGCGCCAGATGACCGGAGAGGATTCGTCCTCCAGCAGCAGGTTGATGGAGACCATCTTGATGCCGGTCTTGGTGACGGCGGGCTCGATGCCCTCTTCACCGCCGATGAGCTGGGTGTGCTGACCAAAGGCCTTCGGGATGGACGGGCCGGTGATATCGGCGTCCAGAATGCCGACCTTATAGCCGCGGCGCTGCATGAGCACCGCCAGAGTAGACGTGACCATAGACTTGCCGACGCCGCCCTTGCCGCTCATGACGGCGACGACGTTCTTCACGCGGCTGCCCTTGTTGGCCGGAGCGAGCAGGCTTTCGGGCTGTCCGCCTTCGCGGCTGGAGCAATTTGCCGTGCATGTGGAACAATCATGCGTGCAATTCTCGTTAGACATTTTTGATCCTACCTTCCTTATTTCGGGGATGTCGCATTTTATATACAGGGCATACCCTTTTGATCTGCTCTATTTTAACAGATGGCGCGCCAGAAAGCAACCTTTCCGGCGTTGGATTTGTCTTAACATACAGTACACATTTGCGTGGTATCTTAGAATATCAAATTGGTATGGTGGGGAGGTTTTTGCTTGCGCTCCGATTGGTATGCTCTGCTTTCCATGGGCATGCGCTATTGGTTCGTCGCCATCGCGGCGATCATCGTATTTCGCGCATGGCGGGCGACGGTGCGCGATACGCGCAGGGCACGGGTTCTGCGCGCATGGGCGCCGGATACCGGAGCTATCGGCGAGATCGTAGTCATCGGCGGCGGCAAGGGCGTGCGCAAAGGAAGCCGCATCCCCGTGCCGAAGGAAGGGCTGCTCGGTGCATCGCGCCGAAGTGATGTTCGCCTGAAGCACCCGCAGGTACGCAGGTATCATGCCCATATCGAGCAGCGCGAAAACGGGGTTTTGATGGAAACCATCGGCAAGGCCGAGATCTGGCTGGGTGGGCGCACGGGCAGAAAACTCCTTCTTCGCGACGGCGACCGATTCATGATCGGACCGCTCAGCCTCATGTTCGTGCTCTATTCCCCCGGCGAAGAAAAAGAAGTGGATCTGGATCTTTTCGAAGACGAGCTCTTTTCCCCCACCGGCGTACATGCTTCCATAGAACACACTTCAGAAAAGAAGCATGCATCCGCAAAAAAAGCGCCGGTGAGCGCGCCGATGGATATCTTTATGGAAAACAAGACGACTGCGCAAAAGGCTGCGCCTGCAAAGCAACCGGCAAAGGGTACAAAGCGCGCTTCGGCCGGCAAAAAAAAGAGTACCAAAAAGATCCCGGCGGCAGACGAGTTGTTCATGCCCTTTGACGACGGGTTCGATCCGTTCACGACAAAGAAAGCCGCCAATGCAGCAAAACCGGCGGCGAAAAAGAGTAAAAAGAAGACCGAAGAGGTGTACTGGTGGCAGGAAAACGATCGATAGACGCGGAAGGGCTCCGGCAGCTGGTTCTGCGCACGAATACAACGCTTTTGCAGTACAGCGTGATCCTGTTTCAGATCACAGCCATGCTGCTGCTGGCGTTCAAAACAGAAGGACAGATCGATACGCAGGCGCTCATGTTCGCGGCTGCGATGCCGCTGTGCACCGTTTTGATCTGCAAACTGTTCTCGCGCTGCTGGCCGATCGACCGGGCGCTCCTTTTGCTGGTCATGTTCCTGCTCTCGGTGAGCCTTGTTACGCTCAAGGCCATCGCGCGCTCCCCCATCACGCCCGGCGAGCAGGCCGTGTATATTCTGGCGGGCTTTTTTGCTATGGCATTTGGCATAGTGTTCATCCGCAATGTGCGCGCGTGGGAAAAATGGCTCCTTCCGCTGCTGATCCTCTCCTTCGCAGCGGTGGCCGCACCGCTGGTCATCGGCACGACGCTCAACGGCGCAAAAAACTGGATCGTTATCCGCCGCGGCGATACCACGTTATTCTCGATACAGCCATCCGAATTTGTAAAATTCACTTTGATCTATATTCTGGCCGCTTCGTTTTCGCGCAACGCACGGCTGCGCAGCTGTATCCCCGCCATCATTTTTTCGGCCATACTGTGCGGCATTCTCGTGCTTGAAAAGGACCTTGGCGCAGTGCTGATCTATTTTCTGACGACAATCGCGCTGTTTTATGCCGCTACGGCAAACCTGCCCGTCACGCTTGCAGGTCTTGGTGCGGGCGCGGGGGCTGCTGTTGTCGCATACAAGATCATGCCGCTTGTGCAGAACCGGGTAGAGCTCTATCTGGACCCGTGGGCAGATCCGCTCAAAGGAGGATACCAGCTGGTACAGGCGCTTATCGCCATCGGTTCGGGCGGCATGTTCGGCATGGGGCTTGGGCTTGGGTTGCCCAGAAATGTGCCTCTGTATCACAGCGATTTCATCTTTGCCTCCATCGCCGAGCAATACGGCCTTATCTTTTCTATTCTTGTGATCACTATCTACGTCCTGATCCTCATGCGCGGGCTCTCCATTGCCACCAATGCGCGCACGAGTTTTCATGCATTGCTGGCCTTCGGCGTGGTTTGCCTGATCGGCCTGCAGACCTTCATCAACATCGGCGGCAATATCAAGCTCATCCCGCTGACGGGCGTGACTTTGCCCTTTGTCAGCGCGGGCGGTTCTTCCATGGTTGCCATGATGGCCGGCATGGGGCTTTTGCTGGGCGTGTCTTCCATCAACGCAAACGATGAGGACGACGACCTGCGCCGCCTGACCAGAAGGGAGGCCGGGCAGGAATGAATAAACTCAGGCGCAGTTTATATACCACGGGCGTGCTGATCATCGCGCTGTTCATCTTTCTTTCCGGCTGGTTCGGTTACACCGTGTATTCTCAGGGGTCTCGCTGGACGGTCTCGCAGTACAACCAGCGGCTTTCCAAGGCAAAAAGCACGACGGCCATGGGCAATATCACAGACCGCTACGGCGTGATGCTGGCCACGACGGGCAAGGATGGATCGCGGCAATATAATGCCGACGAAGCCTTGCGCCGTTCCGTTTCGCAAACGGTGGGCGATCAGCTTTCTATGTCCGGCACGGGTGTGGAAAGCTATCACGCAAATATACTGACGGGCTTTTCCGGGGCGCTGGTCGACCGGCTTTCCGCTGCGCTGAGCGGAAGCAGCTATACGGGCGACAACATTGCCCTGACGATCGACGCAAACCTGAGCCGCTACATCTCCGAATCTTTCCCTGATGGCTATGAAGGCGCAGTCTGCGTGATCAATTACCGGACGGGCGAGATCCTCGCCATGGTCTCCAAACCGGATTACGACCCGCAGGCGCTGCTCGAAACGCGCGTGTTCGATACAGAGGGCAGCAGCTACTTTAACCGCTGCCTGCAGGGACAGTACACTCCCGGCTCCATCTTTAAGATCGTCACGCTCGCCTCAGCTCTGGAGAATATACCCGGTATCACCAGTCAGGCGTTCCACTGCAATGCAGTGCGCGCCTTTGGCAATACGGACGTGACATGCCAAAGCGGCACGCTTTCGCACGGCGATCTGAACCTGCAAAGCGCGTTCACCCGCAGCTGCAACTGCACCTTCGCGACGATCAGCTGCGCTGTCGGCGCGGAAAATCTCGCCGCTACGGCCGCAAATTTCGGCTTCGGAGAGAACTTCAGCTTCGGCGATATCTCTTTGTACGCCTCTTCGCTGACGAGCGATCTGAGCGATATCGGCTCGCTTGCGTGGACGGGCGTCGGCCAAGGAAGGACGACCGTTACCCCTCTGCACATGGCCATGGCCGCAGGAGCGATCGCCAACGACGGCATGATGATGGAGCCGCTTTTGCTCCTTCAGGTGCAAAGCACCGGCGGGCTGACAAAACAGCAGGCGGTCGCGACAGAATTCAAGCGCGTATGCACGCAGGAAACCGCACGTACTCTGACGAAATATATGTATAAGACGGTCGAGAACGGAACGGCGACCCGCGCGCAGGTCGAAGGGTATGCCGTTTGCGGAAAGACAGGTTCCGCCGAAACGAGCGAGGACAAAAATGTCGAAACAAATGCCTGGTTTGTCGGCTTTCTGGCCGAAGAGGAATATCCGTTTGCAGTCTCCGTGGTCATCGAACAGGGAGGCGCAGGCGGCAACAAGGCGGCTACGCTGGCATCCGGGGCTTTGAAACGAGCGATCGCACTTACGGACGCCCGCGCCGAACAGGCGGGGTATTGAACCTAAGGGAGGAGTAACTCAAAATGGCAAACGCACAGGAGCACGTCGCACAGTTGGCAAAAAAGGTATCTGAAAGCATTTCCAAGGTGATCGTCGGCAAGGAGAGCACGCTTGAGCTCATGCTTTGCGCGCTCATCGCAAAGGGACACGTTCTGCTTGAGGATGTTCCCGGCACCGGCAAGACCATGACCGCGAAGGCTCTGGCAAAATCGCTGAGCTGTTCCTATACCCGCATCCAGTTCACGCCCGATCTTCTGCCCGGCGATGTGACTGGTATTTCGGTCTACAACGCGCAGGAGGGCAGGTTCGTGTTCAATCCTGGCCCGGTGTTCACCAATATCCTGCTGGCCGATGAGATCAACCGTGCGACTCCCCGCACGCAGTCCTCTCTTCTGGAATGCATGGAAGAGCGTCAGGTGACGATCGACGGCCAGACCCGCAAGCTGGAAGAGCCGTTCCTGGTCATTGCAACGCAGAACCCCATCGAAACGCAGGGCACCTTCCCGCTGCCCGAAGCGCAGCTGGACCGCTTCCTGATGCGCCTTAAGCCCGGTTATCCGGATACGCAGGAATCCATCGCCATCCTCAGCCGTTTTGTGACGGACGATCCGCTCTCCAAGCTCGAACCCGTCGCCGGCGCGCAGGATATCATCGAGGCGCAGAAGGCCTTTATGGACGCATACGTCTCCCCCGCCGTAATGGGCTATATCGTCGCGATCTGCGAGCGCACCCGTTCTCTTGCGCAGGTGCAGCTGGGCGCAAGCCCGCGCGCAATGCTGGCGCTGATGCGTGCTTCGCAGGCCCTTGCCATGATCCGCGGCCGCTCCTTTGTAACCCCGGACGACGTCAAGGCTCTTGCCAAGCCCGTTCTGGCGCACAGAATGATCGTACGCGGCATGTATTCCAAGGAGGGCCTGCAGGAGCAGGCGGTCGAGGAGGCGCTTTCCGGCGTTAGCGCGCCCACGGAAGCGGACGCCGAAGCATGAACGCGGTATGGGTGCTGATCGCAGCGGTCATTCTTGCTGCTTTACAGGCCGCTGTGTTTACTATTTTTAATCATCGTGCGCTCAGCTATAGGCGTTATCTGAACAAACGCACGGTGTACGAGGGCGATACGGTCGAACTGGTCGAAGTGATCCGCAATATGAAGCTGCTGCCCGTGCCGTGGCTGCGCGCCGAGAGCCGCATCTCTCCGCATCTGCGCTTTGGCCGGCAGCACAGCGAAGAGCGCGAGATCAGCGCGGAGCAGTATCATAAATCCGTATTCTTCCTCGCACCGTTCCGGCAGGTCACG
>JAFQGN010000358.1 GCA_017398245.1 Clostridia bacterium
GTTCAACCAGCGCACCAACTGCGTGTACAGGAAGATGAAAGAGATTATCGACAGCGGCGAAATGGGCCGCATCCGCAGGGTGAACTGGATCATCACCGATTGGTACCGCAGCCAGAGCTATTATGATTCCGGCGCGTGGCGCGCCACCTGGGCCGGCGAGGGCGGCGGCGTGCTGCTGAACCAGTGCCCGCACAATTTGGACCTGCTGCAGTGGATCTGCGGCATGCCCAGCTCTGTCCGCGCGTTCACCCACAACGGCAAGTGGCACGATATCGAAGTGGAAGACGACGTGACCGCGTATATGGAATATCCCAACGGCGCGACCGGCGTGTTCATCACCACCACGGGCGACTGCCCCGGCACCAATAGGTTTGAAGTGACGCTGGACAGCGGCAAACTGGTGTGCGACGGCAAGAAGCTGATCCAGTACAAGCTGGAAATGCCTGAGCCGGAATTCTCCGCAACCTATAAGGGCGGCTTCGGCACCCCGAAGGGCGAGGAGATCGAAGTGGAGACCGACGGCAAGAACCCGCAGCACAACGAAGTTCTGCGCGCGTTCGCGGCGAACATCCTCAAGGGCGAGCCGCTGGTCGCTCCGGGCTGCGAGGGCATCAACGGCCTGACCCTGTCCAATGCGATGCACCTGTCCTCCTGGACGGGCGAGACCGTGAACCTGCCGATCGATGAGGAGAGGTTCCTGGAGGAGCTGAACAAGAGGCGCGCGACTTCCCGCCATAAGGAAGCGGCGAGCGTGACCCTGAACACCGAAGGCACCTACTAAAAACGGATAAAGCGCCTGCTCCGCCCGGAAAACAGGGGCGGAGCAGGCTTTATGCGTAATAAAAAGGAGAAAAAACGAGCGATGATCAGACTTGGCGTATGCACCTCCCCGGCCAATGCGGCCGAGGTGGCTCAGATCGGCTTTGATTATATTGAACTTGGGCTTTCTTCCATTGCGGCGATGAGCGAAGAGGAGTTCAATACGCTTGCCGCGCAGATGGACGAATGCCCCATCAAGGCGGAAGCCTATAACGGCATGCTGCCGGCGAGCGTTCCGGTAACGGGCCCGGATGTGAACGCTTCGCAGCAGCACGAATATCTGGAACTGGCCTTTGCAAGGGCGCACAGGCTGGGGGGCAAGGTGGTCGTGTTCGGTTCCTCCGGCGCGCGCAATGTGCCGGAAGGGTATCCCATCGACATGGCCTGGAGGCAGGTCGTCAATTTCCTGCGCCTGGCCGAGAGGCATGCGGCGAATTACGATATCACCATCGCGATCGAGCCGCTGCGCAAGAAGGAGAGCAATATCATCAATTATGTTTCGGAAGCGGTGCTGCTTTCTTCCATCCACCAGCTGCCGCACATCCGCGCGCTGGGCGATACCTATCACATGGCGATGGGCAGCGAGCCGCTGAGCGCGCTGACGCTGGCGGGCGATATGCTGGCGCATGTGCATACGGCGAACGCCATCGGCCGCAAGTACCCCGCGCCGGGCGACGGCGAGAATTACGAGGGTATTTTTGAGGCGCTGATCGAGGGCGGGTACGACGCGCGCGTTTCTATTGAAGGCGGCTGCACCGATTTTTCGGCGGAAGCCCGCGCGGCGTTTGAAGTGCTGACCCAGGCGCGCGACGCTGCGTATGCAAAGAAATAAGGCTTGATTTTTGGGGAAGACCTGCGTTCTGTTCGGAGCGCGGGTCTTTTTTATGTGAAAAAGAGGTGTGTGGCACTTACTTTGGGACGCTGATCTTGCGGTGAAAGGGATGAGGCTGCGGGGCGGGCCGGCGCTGCTTTTGCGGCGTTGTTTTTTATATAAACGGATAAGGGGCGCTGCTTTTATTGGATGCGGAACGCA
Source organism: Clostridia bacterium (assembly GCA_017398245.1). The sequence continues at coordinate 1,853 of JAFQGN010000358.1, forward strand.
AAACGGGGTGGCGGAATAGGATGCGGCGAGGGGAGGGTGAGAGGATGGACGTTGTGTTTGTGGGCGGAGACGAGAGGTTCCGGTTTGCGGCGGAGGAGCTGCGGCGCAGAGGGTACGACGCGCGGTGGCAGGGGGAATGGCCGGACGGAACAGTGGAGATGGCGGTCGTTCCGGCGGCGGATATGCTGGAGGGAAAGCGGTTCCGGCTTGCGGTCGCGCAGAGGGGCCTGAGCGGGCGAGAAAGTGTGTTCTGCATTGAAAACGACGAGGAGTATCTGCAGGCGAACGCGTTTTTGACGGCGGAGGGCGCGCTGCAGGCGGTGATGGGGCTTGGCGGACGCGCTTTATATGGTAAGAAATGCCTGATCACGGGGTATGGGCGGATCGCACGGGCGCTGTACGGTATGCTGCGGGCGATGCGGGCAGATGCGACGGTCGCGGTCAGGCCGGGAAAGTCTATGCGGCGCGCAACGGAAGACGGCGCGGAGTTTATCGGGATCGTGGAGGCGCGGCGGAGGATCGGTGAATTTGAGTACATATGGAATACGGTCCCGGAATGCGTATTTTCGGCGGAAGATGTCGGAAAAATGCGCGCGGGGGCGGGGATATTTGAGCTGGCGTCGGCTCCGTTCGGATTTGACTTGGAAAAAGCGAGAGAAATGGACATCTGGGCGGAACGTTTGGACGGACTGCCGGGCAAATATGCGCCGGAAACGGCGGGGTATCTGCTGGCAGACGCTGTTGAACGGGTATATATGGAGAGGAGGGGCGCGGAATGCTGAGCGGAATTCGGATCGGGTTTGCGATGACGGGGTCGTTCTGTACGTTTGATAGGGTGCTGAAGATCGTGCCGGAGTTTGTGCGGATGGGTGCAGAGGTGACGCCGATCCTTTCGGAAACAGCCTATTCGACCGACACACGGTTCATGAAGGCGAAAGACGTGATCGAGCGGCTGGAGGGGATCTGCGGAAAGCACCCGATTCATGATATCGTCGGCGCGGAACCGATCGGGCCCAAAAAGCTGCTGGATATGCTGATTGTTGCGCCGGCGACGGGGAACACGCTGGGAAAACTGGCGTACGGGATCACGGATAGCTGCGTGGCGATGGCGTGCAAGGCGCATTGGCGAAACGGAAGGCCGGTGCTGTTAGCGGTTTCGACAAACGACGGACTGAGCACGAGCGCGGAGGCGATTGAAAGGCTTTCGCGGAGAAAGGATACGTTTCTTCTGCCGTATGAGCAGGATGATCCGGCGGGAAAACCGGATTCTCTGGTGGCCAAAATGGAGGTTCTGCCGGAGTACGCGTGCGAGATTTTGCGGCAGAGAGGCGTGATATCGGGCTGAAACGACGGTTTTTGGCCCGTTATTCGTCGAAAACGGTTAATGAACGGAAAAGATTCAAGAAAGTTGCCAAAATGTGTTGACAGATCGAGGAACGGGTGATATTATATACAACGTTCCGCAGCGCAAGCGCGAAACACGAAAGATCCTTGAAAACGATACAGAATGGTTAAAGAGAGAAGAAACAACAGTCAGATTCCGAACGAGTTAAGAGTGACTGGAGTTGAGACCTGAGAAGCGGAAGGGTTTGCGTTGGCGCGTGAAGCCGGAAGCTAAGGA
>JAFQGN010000359.1 GCA_017398245.1 Clostridia bacterium
GCGGTCATTCTCGGCGTGCTGTGCTTCCTCGGCATGCTCATCTTCCGCTTCCCGTACGCAGCCATGGTCTCCGCGCTCGTGGGCTGCACTGCGCTCATACCGGTCGCCGGCGCATATATCGGCGCGATCGTCGGCGCATTTATGATCTTCACCATCTCGCCGCTGCAAGCGCTCTTTTTCCTTATCTATCTGGTCGTGCTGCAGCAGTTGGAGGGCAACCTGATCTATCCGCGCGTCGTGGGCCAGTCCATCGGCCTGCCGGGCATCTGGGTGCTCTCCGCCGTCACCATCGGCGGCGGCCTGTTCGGTATCCCGGGCATGCTTATCGGCGTGCCGCTCGCAGCTTCGGCCTATCAGCTCCTGCGCGAGGACATGCAGCGCCGCCAGTCCGCAACGAACCCCTGACAGCGGCATATACAAACAGCGGCTCACGCCTTTTTGCAGGAGCCGCTGTTTTTTTCGCAACCTGTAGGGCGGCCCTTGCAGTCGCCGCCCTTACCTATGCAACGATCGCGCACTCTACCCCATACAATGCATCGAAGCCCCCGACCAATCGGTCGGGGGCTTCTCCGTATCAATCTTTTCTCAAACTGCGCCCGAGCACAGCAGGAACACGACGGCCAGCGCAAGATACGCCCCTCCGGCGACGATCATAAAGCCGAACCCGGCCTTTTTGCCCTGCTTGAGCACGCGGTAATCATAGAAGGTTTTGGGAAACGCAGCCTGCTTTTCGGCGCTTTGCACAAGGCGCAGCGTCTTCTGCACGCCATAGGTCAGCATGTCGAAGAACCCGTCGTTTGCCACAAACAGCAACAGCCCCAGGCTGATCAGTAGCGCAGCGGGCACAAAGCACGCATCGCAAAGCGCCGCAGCGATCTCCGGCCAGAGCGTTTTTTCAAACCCTCCGCGCGCCGCAAATACGCCGATCGCCATCACCAGGCCGACCGCCATCGTGATCGCGACTCTTCTCATGCTGTCCTTTTTCAAATGCCCAGCTCCTTCTTGTATGCCGCAAATTCCTTTTCGTTGCAGTAGATGAAATGGCCCGGGGTGATCTCGCGCATGGTGGGCTTGTCGGTGGAATAATCATGCGCCTGCGCCGGGTTGTATTCGATGCGCTTGCGCTGCTTCTCATAATGCGGGTCCGGATACGGGATCGCCGAAAGCAGCGATTTGGTATACGGGTGCAGCGGGTGCTCGAACAACTCGTCCGAAGTCGTCATTTCTACGATCTTGCCGAAGTACATCACCGCGATGCGGTCCGAGAAATACTTGACCACGCTCAGATTGTGCGCAATGAACATGATCGTCAGGCCCATCTTTTCCCTCAGGTCGTTGAGCAGGTTGATGACCTGCGCCTGAATGGACACGTCCAGCGCCGAGATCGGCTCGTCGGCGATGATCAGATCGGGCTCCATCACGATCGCGCGCGCGATACCGATGCGCTGCTTCTGACCGCCGGAGAACTCATGCGGGTAGCGGTCCGCGTGCTCGCGCACAAGGCCCACCAGCTCCAGCATCTCGTACACTTTCTCGTCGATGTACTTCTTGTCCTTGATGCCGCGGATGACCATGCCCTCGGCGATGATCTCGTGCACCGTCATGCGCGGGTTGATGGAGGCGACCGGATCCTGGAAGATCATCTGCATCTTGGTCATGATGTTGTCCTTCGCAGCGACCTTCATTTCGATCTCATACTTCGCCTTCAGTTCTTCCAGCTCCGCGCCGCTCTTGCCTTCGGAATTCTTTTTGAATTCCTCCGTCAGCTCGGCCTGCTTCATCTGGCGATACAGCTTCACGCAGCGGCTCTTTTCCTCGTGCGATTCGATCGCGCTGATCTGCGCCGCTTCGATCTTATCGCTCAGCTGCTTTTTCAGCTCCTTGGTCTTCGCCTTCAGCTCCTGCTTGAGCTGCGCAGCCTTCGCAGGCTCGGCCTTCATGCGCGCCTCGAAGTCCTTGCGCATTTCGGCGGTCTTGGCGGCGGTCTCCTGCCTCAGCTGACGGATCAGCACCGGCAGACCGTTCTGGTTAGAGGAGATGCGCAGCCCCTGGAAGTATACGTCGCCCTCGGTGGGGTCGTACAGGTTAATGATCGTGCGGCCGGTCGTGGTCTTTCCGCAGCCGGATTCGCCCACCAGACCGAAGACTTCGCCCTTCTTTACATAGAAGCTCACGTCGTCGACCGCCTTGGTCACATAATCGCCGTTGCGGAAATACTGCTTGAGGTTGTTCACCCGCAGCAGCACGTCCTTCTCCGCGTTCACCTTGCGCTTTTCACGCTTAGCGACCAGCGCGCGGCTCAGCGCGTAATCCGCCGCCTTGCTCAGCACCAGCAGCACAACGCCGCCGATGGCCAGCTCCAGGTTCAGGCTCACGATCTTCCAGAACACGCCTACCACCGGGATGGAGGCACCCCTGTCCGCCGTCGCGACCAGATCCGCGCCAAAGCCCTTCATGAATGCAGAGAACGAATTCTCCTGCGCGGCCTTCTGCGCGCTCTGCAGCGCGCTGTACACGCTCACATACGAACCGTCGAACGTCGCGCTCTCGATCAGGCCCTTCAGGCAGGGCACGAACAGCGCGTATTCCGGCAAAGTTTCTTCGGCATAAACGGCCTGCAGGTTCGCATACTCGCCTTCAAAGAACGCGTCGAATTCCACCGCTTCGCCAGCGGCCTTCTTCTCGGCCAGCGCAGCAAAGCTGTCCAGCACGCTTGCCGCGGCCTCGCCCGCCTGCGCGCCCGCCAGCTCGGCCTTCGCCGCCATATAGGCTTCCGCAGTCAGGTTCGCGTTCATCCAGTCCGTCGCATTGGTGATCTTTTCGCCCTTTGCGATCTCGGCCTTCACCATTTCGGCAACCGTCTGCGTAAACTGCGCAAAGCTGCCGGCCTCCTCGCCATTTTGCTCGGCAAAGGCGGCGTAATAGGTCTCAAAGCCCGCGCGGTTGTCCGCCAGCTTCAGATTGGGCAGCTTCTTTCCGCCCTTGGGAGCGGGAGCGGCCAGCCCGTCCAGATAATCGAACAGCTCCGTCAGCAGCTTTTCGTCCGCCAGTCCTTCGCGCACGGAATACGTGTTCATGAAGGACACAGCGTCGAATTCCGTTTCAAAATAGGTGATCGCCGCCTGCGCGTCGGCTTCTTTCTTAACAGCTTCGGCCTGTGCGCCCGCTTCAGCAAACGAAGTGAAATACGGCGCCACGGCCTGCGCGCGCTGCGCAGCGGTCAACTCTTTGTTGCCGGCCGCCTCGCTCATCGCGGCATAGACCTGCCTGTCAAAGCCCAGTCGGGCGCCGAAGCCGGCGTCCGCGCCTACGGATACGAGCTTATCGCGCATGGGGGTCCAGGTCGCGCCGCCGCTGGCCAGCGAATAGAACGTAGCCACCAGCGCCAGCGCCAGCAGGATGATGCCCGCCGTGCGCAGGACGGCTGCCAGTCTCTTTATGTTTTTCATACAGCCTTTCCTCCTCCGGCCTCGGCCTCTTTCTTCTGCATTCTCGCAATGCGCTCCAGAACGATCTCCGGCGGCTGAACCTTCGGCGCGTCGGGATGGAGCAGCCAGGTCGCCGCCCAGTGGGTATCGTTCACATAGAACGCCGGCGGCTGCTGTTCAAAGTCGATCTGCATGGCATACTGGTTGCGGTCGGCAAAGGCATCGCCCTTGGGCGGAACGATCATGTTCGGCGGCGTGCCGGGGATGGCCTCCAGCTTGGTCTTGGTCTCCAGATCGGGCATAGAGGAAAGCAGCGCCCAGGTGTAGGGGTGCCTCGGGTCATAGAACACGTCGTCCGCCGTGCCGTATTCCACGATCTTGCCCGCGTACATAATGGCGATCTTGTCCGCCATGTTCGCCACAACGCCCAGATCGTGCGTGATGAAAATGACCGAAAGCCTGCGCTCGCGCTTGAGCCTATTGATCAGCTCCAAAATCTGCGCCTGAATGGTCACGTCCAGCGCGGTGGTCGGCTCGTCGCAGATGAGGATGTCCGGGTTGGCCGAAAGCGCGATGGCGATAACGATGCGCTGGCGCATACCGCCGGAAAGCTCAAACGGATAGCGGTTGTAGCGCTTGTGCGGCTCGGGGATGCCCACTTCCTTCATCAGTTCGATGGCCCTGTGCTTGGCCATGCCCATCGTCAGCGTGTACGCCGCCTCGGAGGCCCGCGCCTTCAGATAGCCGATCATCTTCTGCGCCTCTTCGGCGTAGTTCAGCTTCGCGGTGGCGCTGATGGCCGCCTCGTAATGGGCGATGACCTGCTCGATCGCCCGCACGATGTTCTTCTTCGCGATCTCCAGATCGATCAGATTCATCGGCACGACCGAACCGGTCTCCTTGCCCTTGGCGTTCAGCTTTTCGTACTTGGCCGTATCGCGCTCAAAACGCCTGGTCTCCTTCGGGTTGTGCGTCAGGCCCTTGAAATAACGGTCGATATTGGCCTTCACGCTGGTCTTGAACACATACGAACCGTTGTCCTTCTCCAGCGCCAGCTTGTCGATCGCCTTTTCGACCGCCGCCGTCGCGCGGGAAGCCGCGGCGCGGCACGCACGCTCGTCCAGCTTTTCAGCCGTGAACACGGGCAGCTCCGCCTTCAGAACCTCAATGGCCTTCTTCTGCTCGGCTACGTTCTTCTTTTCGGAATATTCGAGCGCCTTGGCGATATCCTGCACAAATCCGTTCAGGAAGCCCTTCTCCAGCGCGTCCTTCGCCTGCGCGTTCAGCTGCGCGACAGGGGTCTTCCTCGGGTCGATCTCCTTGCCCTGCGCCGCATAGTATCCAATGCTGAAGAAGTCCGGCGTTTCCACTTCGGCGCAGCCCTTCAGCTTTGCGGAAAGCTCGCCAAGAACGCTGCGCATCTCGTCGGCCTTGGCCATGGTGAATTTCTTGCCCACAGCCTCGGCCTTGGCGATCAGCGCGCTGTAGTTTGCATCCTCCTTCGGGATCAGGAACAGATCGCACGCATTCTTCGCCGCGCTGCCCAGCAGGCCCGCCAGTTCGCGCACGTTCTTCTCGTCCTTCTTGCCCATTGCAGAGAGGATCTGTTCGATGTAGTCGCCCGCTTCCACCGCCGCTTCCTGCGCGGCCTTGAAGCTCTCCTCCATCTTGTTGCCCTTGAGCACAAAGCCGTCAAATTCCTTGACCTTGCGCTGCACTTCGGCCTTGTTCGCATCGCCCTGCTGTTCGATCATCGTCTTTTCCAGCAAAGAGAGCATGCGGCCGAAC
>JAFQGN010000360.1 GCA_017398245.1 Clostridia bacterium
AACGGCCGGTGGGATTGATCAGGAAGCGGGTGTTCTCGTCGATCAGATCCGCAGAAATGACGGGCTTGATGACCTTTTCGATCATGTCGGCTTCGATCAGCTCGTGCGTGGCTTCCGGCGCATGCTGGGTGGACAGAACCACGGTGGCAACGCGCTGGAGCTCGCCTTTCTCGTCGTATTCCACAGTCACCTGAGCCTTGCCGTCCGGGCGGAGATAGCCGATCTCGCCGCTCTTGCGAACTTCGGCCAGCTTGCGGGTGATGGCATGGGAGAACGCGATGGCCGCAGGCATCAGCTCGGGCGTTTCATCGGCGGCATAGCCGAACATCATGCCCTGATCGCCCGCGCCGATATCGAAATTGCCCTGCGCGCGGGTCTCAAGCGCGTCGTCCACGCCCATGGCGATATCGGGAGACTGCGTGTGCACCTTGACGAGGATCTCGCAGGTATTTCCGTCAAAGCCCTTATCGGTGCTGTCGTAGCCAATGCCGAGGATGGTCTTGCGCGCGATGGCCTCGATATCGACCTTCGCCTTGGAAGTGATCTCGCCCATGATCATCATGGTGCCGTTGGCCGCAGCGGTCTCGCACGCCACGCGGGACATGGGATCCTGCGCCAGCATCGCGTCGAGCACGGCGTCGGAAACCTGGTCGCAAAGCTTGTCCGGATGTCCTTCGGTAACGGATTCGGAAGTGAAAATGCGGTACATTCTGAAATTCCTCCTGTAAACGATCGTTTCTGAGCAAAGAAAAAGCCCCGCGAAAGCGAGACTTGCATGGTTCTTACGAATATAGCAAGCCTCATCTTCCGATACGGCAAGCGCCGTATCGCGGGAATTGGCACCTTGCGCCGCAGCGCCGGTTGCCGGGTTTCATCGGGCCCGTCCCTCAACCACTCTTGATAAGGCAGATTCTTATGCACTTGTTGCACCAAATATTATACGATATGGCCGCTCTCCCTTCAAGTTAAGCTTTCCCTTATCCGTGTTTATTCTCTGTTTCGACATGGAAAAGACCGGGACAATCATTTCAAAAGTATTGCAATTTTCATTCATTTATGTATATAATAGATCGTTCATCCATCGACCATATCGGAAAGGGGCCTGTATATTGCAAAAACTTCTCCTGCGCATTCTTTGCGCTCTTTGTTTACTGACGCTCGGAACCAGCGCCGCTTTGGCCGAGGAGACCTCCGCTTTCTCTGCGCAGGATCTTCAAACGCCTGAGCAGATCTGCACCGCCGCCATGGAAGTTTATTCCTGGTTCGCGCTCTCTCCGCTCGATACCGATCCCTCTCTGCCCGATTCGACCGGCCTGCGCTTCCGCGTTTTTGACGACCGCCTGCAAACCGCCGATCAGCTCAGGGCCGTCGTTCGCGAATACTTCAGCGAAGAGATCACCGAAATGCTGATGGGCAGCGGCGTATATGCCGAAGAGGACGGCTATCTCTATACCGTCCCCGGCGCAGGAAGGCCGATCGACGAGTCCATCGTCTCCACCGAATACTACCTGTTTGAAGAAACGGACAGCGCGCGCACCTATCATGCCGCCGTCTTCTATGCCGACGAGACCGGCGAGATCTCCACTCTGGAAGAATACACGCTCCTTATGGAAAAGATCGACGGCAAATGGGTCTTCACGTCCTTCTGGTTCTTCTGGTAAACCTGCGTTTATATAAAGGCCCTCTGCTCTCCATCAGACGCGCCTTTTCCGCAAATATACGGAGCGCGTCCCTCCGCAAAAAGCTTCTGCTTTCTCGCTCCGTGCAAGAAAAACCCGGCTTTAGCCGGGCTTTTTCTATTTGGGCCTTTACGCCCGCTCCCGTTTTCTGGTACAATACAGGTGCGAGAAATCATAGCAAAACAGGGGGAGTAAATAAAATGACAAACGCAGTCCTTCAGGCCATTGCCGATCGCCGCTCCATCCGCTCCTACAAACCCGAGCAGATCACCGACGAACAGCTTTCCGCCATCATGACCGCCGCCCTGCAGGCGCCCAGCGCGCGCAATTCCCAGCCGTGGCATTTCACCGTCGTGCAGGATAAAGCCCTCATCGAACGCATCAACGAAAGCTTCCGCACCGAATTCCTCAAGCAGGTCGGCGACAGCCCCATGCGCGCCCATATCGAAGATCCCGCCTACAGCGTGTTCTATCATGCGCCCACCGTTATCTTCGTTTCCACGAACATGGACGGCGCCCGCGTCTATGCCCGCCACGATTGCGGCCTCGCGGTCGAGAATATCGCCCTCGCAGCCCATTCCCTCGGCCTTGGCACCGTCATCCTCGGCATGCCGCGCGAAGCCTTCACCGGCCCGGATGGCGACGAATTCCGCTCCCTCCTCCAGTTCCCGGAAGGGTACGATTTCATGGTCGCCGTATCCGTCGGCGTTCCCGCCGGCACCAAAGAGGCGCATATGATCGATGACGGCCTCGTCACCTACATCAAGTAAGCTTTTCGCACAAAAGCCCGGTCATCCGGCCGGGCTTTTCCATTTCAGATAAGGAGCTATCTATGCACAGCGAATTTTCCAAGCGCCCGGCAGAATCCGTGACCGAATGCAGCCACATTCTGCTTTAC
>JAFQGN010000361.1 GCA_017398245.1 Clostridia bacterium
AGCGGCCCTCGATATGCGAAAAATCCCAGCCGTGGATGTGGGCGATTTTTTCCTCCGCTTTCCAGAGGCGGAGGAGCATTTCATGATCCTTCATTTTGTATACCGCTCCTTTGTTTGATGTGACATTTGGCACCACAGCGGCGCGGCAGGATAACTCCCAATCCGTCCGATCCGGCCGTTATCCGAGCCGCACCGGGGAAATACCTCGTTTGATCCGCCAAAGCACGGCCCTCTCTCCCTTCAAAGCGGAATTTGCACCATTACAGCGCCGTCTCGTCGGCGCCGAAATGCCAGCGGGCCATCTCGTCGCGCTCGGGCGGCTCAAAATTGGCCAGCAGCTTGGCCATGAGGCCCTCGTCCACATAATAATCGGGGCTGGTTCCTGCGAGCACGGCGGCGTTGCGCTTTTCGATGTTGCGCAGCCACTGTTCGTCCGACGGCGCAACATAGTACCACTCCTGCTCGATCCCGTCGAGCGCATACATTTCGCGCACAGCCCGGCGCTCCGCCTTCTTCCAGAAGCCCCAGTCGAGGATGACATCGCACCCGGCGGCCAGCACATCGCGCGCCTTTTTGTGGAGGTATTCCTTCACATCCAGCATGACGGCATCGTGCCTTTCGCCGAGGTCTTTATGGAAGATGATCTCGCTGACCTCATCGCAGCTGAGCAGCACGGCGCCGCCGCGGGCGAGCAGTTTGCGCGCGAGAGTGGTTTTACCGGAGCAGATCTTTCCGCACAAAAAGATGATCTTGGCCATGTGTATCCCTCGTTCCGCTGAAAAATGGGCCGATCTCCATATCATGCCATGTTTGCCAAAGCTCCCGCTCGCGCGGGCTTACGGCCCGGGATCCGTCATGTGGATTCCTGAATCTCATTATAGCATAAAAAGTGCTTAGGAGCCTGTGAATTTACACGAAGATGCTTTTGAAAACAATATGCGTTCGCTATCATATAGGCATGTCCGGAGCCTATATTTCCGGCCAATACACAGGAGGGAAACCACTATGAAGAAGCTCGTTAGCCTGGTTATGGCCATCGCAATGATGCTGTGCCTGGTCGCCTCTGCCGAGACTGCCGGCATCCCCGCCGATCAGATCAAGGTTGGCGCCATCATCCTGCACGACGAAAACGTCGGCTATGACTACGCCCACATCACCGGCATCAACGCCGCTGCCGAAGCCAACGGCCTGAGCGCGGAACAGGTCATCTACGAATACAACATTGCTGAGAACGAGGACTGCCTGAGCGCCGCCAAGCGCCTGGTCGCCCAGGGCTGCAACATCATCTTCGCCGATTCCTTCGGCCATGAAGACTACATGATCGAAGCCGCCTCCTCCTACCCGAACGTCATGTTCTGCCATGCCACCGGCTATCAGGCCGCTTCCACCGGCATGGAGAACATCACCAACTACTTCACCAACGTGTACGAGTCCCGCTACATCTCCGGCGTGGTTGCCGGCATGAAGCTGGCCGAGCAGTACGGCGCTGAGACCGAGATGAAGATCGGCTACGTCGGCGCTTTCTCCTACGCGGAAGTCGTTTCCGGCTACACTGCCTTCTATCTGGGCGTCCGCTCCGTCTGCCCGAACGTCACCATGGAAGTCAAGTACACCGGTTCCTGGGCTGACCAGGCCATCGAGCGCGAAGTTGCCCAGTCCCTGATCGAAGGCGGCTGCGTCCTCATCGCCCAGCACGCTGATACCACCGGCGCCGCTTCCGCCTGCGAAGAGAAGGGCGTTTGGCACGTCGGCTACAACGTAGGCATGATCGACACCTCCCCCAACTATCACCTCGTTTCCGCTTCCAACAACTGGGCTGCTTACTACACCTATGCGGTCGAGTGCATGATCAACGGCGTTGAAATTCCCACCGACTGGTCTGCCGGCTATGCGGACGGCGCTGTGACCACCACCGAGCTGAACACCGCCATTGCCGCCGAAGGCACTGCCGAGAAGATCGCTGAGATCGAACAGCAGATCATCAACGGCGAGCTGCAGGTGTTCGACACCTCCAAGTGGACCGTGGGCGGCGAGACCATCACCTCCACCACCGAGATCGACGGCTACTACGGCGCTGAGTACATCTTCACCGATGCCAACGGCGTTTCCTACTTCGCCGAGTCCACCCTCGCTTCCGCTCCGGCCTTTGCCTTCCGCATCGACGGCATCACCGAGCTGAACGAAATGTACTAATTCTCCCGTTTACGGGTAATAAAAAGGAGCCTGTGCAAGCGCACGGGCTCCTTTTTTGTGTGCACGTTTTCTGCGGTCTCTCTGCCGTTCTTTTGTCTCGGTAACAATGGACAGGCTCGTTTTATGCCGCGGGCGCGCGGTATTTTTTGCGTTAATAAGGAAGAAAAACGTGCGGAAATAACATGGGTGATGTATACTATAATTACTTGTTTATGCGCCCGGAGAGGCGCGCACACCAAAGCGAAAAACGGAGGTGCAACACATAAATGGCAGCGGCGCACAGTTCCGAAAACGCCATTGAGCTTCGTTCCATCAGTAAGTTTTTTGGCAAAGTCATTGCCAACAACAAGATCAGCCTGACGGTGAAAAAGGGCGAGATCCTTTCTCTGCTGGGCGAGAACGGTTCCGGCAAGACCACGCTGATGAACATGCTCTCCGGCATTTATTACCCGGACGAGGGCCACATTCTCATCGACGGGCGCGAAGTGGACATCCGCTCTCCCAAGGATGCGTTTGACAACGGCATCGGCATGATCCACCAGCATTTCAAGCTGGTCGATATCTTCACCGCGGCGGAGAACATCGTGCTGGGCATGCAGGGCAAGGGCAAGCTGAACCTGAAGGAAGTTTCCCGCAGCGTGAAGGCGCTGGCCGACAAGTACGGATTCGATATCGACCCGGACAAGAAGATTTACAACATGTCCGTTTCCGAAAAGCAGACGGTCGAAATTCTGAAGATCCTGTACAGGGGCGCGAACATCCTGATTTTGGACGAGCCGACGGCCGTTCTCACCCCGCAGGAGACGGACAGGCTGTTTGACGTTTTGCGCAACATGCGCGCCGACGGCAAGGCCATCATCATCATCACCCACAAGCTGCATGAAGTGCTCGCCATTTCCGACCGCGTGGCCGTCATCCGCAAGGGCGAATACATCGGCGATATCGCCACGAGCGAGGCCAGCGAAAACAGCCTGACCGAAATGATGGTAGGCAAGAAGGTGGATCTGGACATCGACAGGCAGGCGCCGCACGATGAAAAGCTGCGCCTGAAGGTGGAAAACCTGACGTGCGTGGACAAGACGTACACCAAGACGCTGGACACCGTCTCGTTCGAGGCGTATGCGGGCGAGATTCTGGGCATTGCGGGCATTGCGGGTTCCGGCCAGAAGGAGCTGCTGGAGGCCATTGCGGGCCTGCAGCCTGCGGTTTCGGGCAAGATCACCTATTTCGACCCCAAGACCGGCAAGGAAGAAAACCTGCTGGGCAGAACGCCGATGCAGATCCGCGAAATGGGCGTGGCGCTCTCGTTCGTGCCGGAAGACCGACTGGGCATGGGTCTGGTCGGCTCCATGGGCATGACGGGCAACATGATGGTGCGCTCCTACCGCGAAGGCGGCGGCATGTTCACCCACAGAAAGAGCCCGAAGAAGCTCTCCGAAGACATCATCAAGGACCTTGGCGTTGTGACCCCGGGCGTGAACACGCCGGTGCGCCGTCTTTCCGGCGGCAACGTGCAGAAGGTGCTGGTGGGACGAGAGATCGCCAACGCGCCGACGGTGCTGATGACGGCGTACGCCGTGCGCGGCCTGGATATCAACACCTCCTACACGATCTACAACCTGCTCAATAAGGAAAAAGAGGACGGCGCGGCCGTCATCTACGTGGGCGAAGATCTGGACGTGCTGCTCGCTCTGGCCGACAGGATCGTCGTTCTTTGCGGCGGACAGGTTTCCGGCATTGTGGATGCAAGGCACACCACCAAAGAGGAAGTGGGTCTTCTGATGACCAAATACAGGAAGGACGGTGGCGAAAATGGCTGATAGGCACATCGCTCATGAGCCGCTTGTGCGCATGGCCAAGCGCGACGGCGTGACCGCATGGCAGGGCCTGCTGGTGCGCGCCTTGGCTATTCTGGCCGCGCTGGCAGTCTGTTCCGGCCTGATCATCTGGATCACCGGCCTGAACCCGTTCTACGTTTACCGGATCATGTGGGAATCCACGTTCGGCTCGGCCGACATTGCGTGGGAGTTCCGCATGATCACCATTTGGGACACGCTGCGCGACACGATGATCCTTTTGTGTGTGGCGCTTGCGCTGACGCCGGCGTTTAAGATGAAGTTCTGGAACATCGGCGGCGAGGGGCAGATCCTCGTCGGCGGCCTGGCCACGGCGGCGATCATGCGCTACTGCGGCGACAGCCTGCCCACGTTCGTACTGTTTGCGACGATGGTCATCGCCAGCATGCTGGCGGGCCTGATCTGGGGCCTTGTCCCGGCTGTGTTCAAGGCGAAGTGGAACACGAACGAGACGCTGTTCACCCTGATGATGAACTATATTGCCACGCAGATCGTTTCCGCTTTCTCCATCCTTTGGGAAGCGAAGAAGGGCTCCGGTTCCATCGGCGTGATCAACCGCGCCAGCAAGGCCGGCCACATGACCACCGAATGGATGGCGCAGTGGTTCGGCAGCGGCAACTACATGATCAACGTGATCATCGTGCTTTCGCTGACCATTCTCATGTTTGTGTACATCCGCTACACCAAGCAGGGCTACGAGCTCTCTGTTGTGGGCGAGAGCGAGAACACCGCGCGCTACGCCGGTATCAATGTGAAGAAGGTCATCATCCGCACGATGCTGATGTCCGGCGCGCTGTGCGGCCTGGCCGGTTTCATTCTGGTTTCCGGTTCGAGCCACACCATTTCCATCGCCACTTCCGACGGCCGCGGCTTCACGGCCATTATCGTGACCTGGCTGAGCAAGTTCAACCCGTTTGTAATGGTGCTCGTCTCGTTCTTCCTGGTGTTTATGGATTACGGCGCCAAGGGCGTTGCCAGCACCTGCGGCCTGAACAAGGCGTTCAGCGACATCATCACCGGCGTGATCCTGTTCTTCATCCTCGGAAGCGAGTTCTTCATCAATTACAGGCTCATCTTCCGCAAGGGCAGGAAGGAGGTCTACTAAGATGCAGTTTCTGATCACTGTTCTGAAAAGCTTCTTCACGGCCGCCTTTTTCCGCGCTGCAGTCACGCAGGGCATGCCCCTGCTCTTCGGCGCGACGGGCGAGATTCTGACCGAGAAATCGGGCCATTTGAACCTTGGCCTGCCGGGCGTGATGTATATGGGCGGTATCGGCGGTCTGATCGGCGGCTTCCTGTATGAAAACGCAGTGACCACCGCAGCAGCGGCGGCAGGCGTTACCGCTGCGCCCAACCCGTACCTGTCTGTGTTCATCTGCTTTGTGTGCGCGTTCCTCTCTGCCATGCTCGGCGGTTTGATCTACTGCGTGCTGACGGTCACCTTCCGCGCAAATCAGAACGTTTCCGGCCTTGCGCTGACCACCTTCGGCGTGGGCCTTGGCAACTTCATGGGCGGTTCCATCATGAAGCTGACCGGCAAGACCGGCCAGATCACCGTGTATTTCACGGGTAAGGCGTTCAAGGAATGCCTGCCGTTTGTGGAGAGCGAAGTCGTGCTCAACAATCCGTTCCTGAACGGGCTTTGCACCATGTTCTTCTCCTACGGCTTCCTGACCTATCTTGCGCTTGCCATCGCCGTTTTTGCGGGCTGGTTCCTTGCAAAGACGCGCGTGGGCCTGAACCTGCGCGCTATTGGCGAAAGCCCGGCCACGGCCGATGCGGCTTCCATTCCGGTGGACAAGTACAAGTACATCACCACCTGTCTGGGCGCGGGCATTGCTGGCCTCGGCGGCCTGTATTTCGTAATGGAATACATGGGCGGCACCTGGCAGAACGACGCCTTCGGCGACCGCGGCTGGCTGGCCCTTGCGCTGGTCATCTTCGCCCGCTGGAAGCCCGGCAACGCCATCTGGGGTTCCATCCTGTTCGGCGGCCTGTACATGCTCTACACGCGTCTGCCCATCGCTAACGCGGCGCAGGAGTTCTTCAAGATGCTGCCGTACGTGGTCACCATGATCGTGCTGATCATCACCTCTTTCCGCAAAAAGAGGGAGGACCAGCCGCCGGCAAGCCTGGGCATCGCTTACTTCCGAGAGGAACGATAAAAGAGTATAGCTTTTGCGAGAACCCTTTTCTTTAGAAAAAGAAAAGGGTTCTCGCGCTCTCCTAAAAGAAATCAATTGGGGGATATGCAGTTCTAACGATAGGTTCGGCGGCAGCAATTGTCACCGGCCACTGGTCGGCGGCGGCAGATGTCAGTCGGTCATAATATGACAAAGCCCCATGAAAAGAGTATCTTTTCACGGGGCTTTATTGGCAGCTTCGTTATGCTCCCGTCCGCTCATAAGGGGCAGGATCGTTCGTGAAATCGACCAGATAATCTATGCTGGTATGATACAGCAGCGCCAGCCTCTTCAGATGCGCAACGGGGATATTGATCATGCCGCGCTCGTATTCCGAATAGGTAGTCTGATGGACGTGCAGGATATTGGCAACGTCACTTTGCGAAAGATCATGATCCTCCCGCAGGGCACGCATATGTTCGTACATGGTTCAACACCTCACGAACAGTATGCGTTAATGGAAATACCATTATTGATTTTTAAGGGTATTTCCATTATAATTGCGGCATGGAGGTGTTTTCATGGCTTTGTACGACATGCTTTGCGCGCATATCAAAGAGAAGGATACAGCGCCGGAGATTACAGCAGACCAGCTGCTGCCTGTTGCCTTGGAATTGCTCGAAATGATCCTGACCGCGCTGCAGGATCCGGATACAGACGACAGGGAGTGCTTCATGCGCATAGAGGAGATCGTGCTGGCATATGAAAAGTATGGCGTATACTGCGGAGCGCGGCATGATTTCGGCTGAGCACGAATCGTTTTCCCCATTTTGATTCCTTCGCGGAGAGCGCGAGAGGGGGACTTCTTTTTTCCAAAGAAGTCCCCCTCTCGCAGTATAAAATTCTTACGGGTTGCGGGGGTCATCGCTGAAATAGAAGAGGGCGATGACTCCAAGGCCGGTGTGCGAAACGATGACGGGCGTGATCTGCGACATCAGGCCTACGCTGCCGCCCTTTTCTTCCACATAGTTCTTGACGAAGAGCGCATCCTCTTCGCAGCCGGCATAGGAAATGTGCAGCGGCTGGTTGGCCGGGTCTCCATGGGCGAGATATTTATCCGCGATGGCCTTGAGCGCCTTTTTGCGGCCCTGGATCTTCTCGCGCGGAACGAGCTTGCCTTCGACGGAGACATCCATGACGGGCTTCACGCTCAGCAGCGTGCCCACGAACGCGGTGGAGCCGGAAAGGCGGCCGCCCTTGGCCAGATAATGCAGATCGTTCACGGTAAACCAGTGCTTTGTTTTCTGCACAAGGCTTTCGGCATAGGCGGCCAGCTCCTGCACGGTGCCGCCCTCTTTTTCCATCTTTTCGACCGTTTTGGCCGCGATGATGCCCTCGCCAAGGGAGGCGGCGAGCGTATCCACGATCAGGATCTTTGCGGCGGGGTACTGCTCGGCCAGCTCCTGCGCGGCGAGGCGCGCGGTGTTCAGCGTGCCGGAAAGGCCGGAGGAGAAGCACAGGTACAGCACGTCGTCGCCCTGCTCCAGCGCGCTTTTGAACACGTTCAGATAGGTGTCCAGCGGGATCTGCGCGGTGGTGGCGCGCTCGCCCTCGGCGATGCGCTTATAGAACGCGTCCACGCTGATGTTGCCGGGCTGGGTTTCGTCCGGGCCGACGAGGTATTCCTTTCCGCCGATGGTGACGGGGAAGGACAGAACGGTGATATTATGCTCTTTGATATAAGAAAGCGGCAGATCGCCGGTGGATTCTGTCACGATGCGTACGGACATTTCGGTTGCTCCTTTCAAAGCAGCTGTATTTTGACATGTATCAGCATACGCCATCGCCCCGCGCTTTACAATGGACAAATCGCCCCGTTTGCCCAAAAACCGCCACACTTAACCTTAGGTCGGCAGTGCCGACGGACATTTGCTGCCGCCGCCGGCCAGTGGCCGGTGACATTTGCTGCCGCCAGATCTCTCGATAGAACAGCATATTCTCCTAATTGGTTTCTTTTCGGGGAGCGCGGGGATGGCCTTTCTTTTCCTGCAGACCAGCCAGTGGCCGGTGACAATTACTTCCGCCAAGCCTATCGACAGAACTGCATAACTCCTAATTGGTTTCTTTTCAGGGAGCGCGAGGGGTGCTTTTCTTTTCCCAAAGAAAGCACCCCTCGCAAAAATCTTTATTCGGTTACTCCTCGGTGGGTTCGGCGGGCTCTTCGGCCTCCTCGGGCTCCTGTTCGGCGCGGGCGACGCACACGACCTTGGAGCCTTCTGCCACGCGCATGACGCGCACGCCCTGCGTGTTGCGGCCCTGAGAGGTAATCGCATCGGCCGCGGTGCGGATGATCACGCCGTCATCGGTGATGAGCAGCAGGTCTTCATCCTCGTAGACGAGCATCTGGCTGGCCAGCATGCCGGTCTTTTCGGACAGGTTCATGGCGCGGATGCCGATGCCGCCGCGGGTCTGCAGGCGGTATTCGTCGATAGGCGTGCGCTTGCCGAAGCCGAGCTCGGTAAGCGAGAGCACCTGCGCGCCGGAAGCGACGACGTCTTCATCGATGACGGACATATCCACGACATAGTCCTCATCGCGCAGGGTGATGGACTTCACGCCCGTGGCCGTGCGGCCCATGGAGCGCAGGTCGTCCTCCGCAAAGCGGATGGCCATGCCCTCGTGCGTGCCCATGAGCAGATCGCACTTGCCGTCGGTCTGCTTCACGGCGATCAGCTCGTCGCCTTCACGCAGGTTCACGGCCCTCAGACCGGACTTGCGCATGTTTGCGAATTCGGACAGATCGGTACGCTTGATGACGCCGTACTTGGTGGCCATGACGATGTAGTGGCCCTCCAGCTTTTCCATATCCAGCGGCAGCATGGCGGTGATGCGCTCGCCCGGATCGAGCCGGAGCAGGTTCACGATGGCCAGACCGCGCGCCGTGCGGCCGGCTTCGGGAATCTCATAGCAGTTGAGGTCAAACGCGCGGCCGCGGTTGGTGAAGAACATGATCTTGTCGTGCGTGGAGGTGACATACATATGCTCCACAAAATCCTCTTCGCGTGTGGCTGCGCCGGTTACGCCCCTGCCGCCCCTGCGCTGCGCGCGATAGGCGCTGCGGGAGATGCGCTTGACATAGCCGTAGTGCGTGAGCGTGACGACCATGTCCTCCTCCTGAATGAGATCGGCGATGGCGACTTCGTATTCCATCTGCTGGATCTCGGTGCGGCGGTCGTCGGCAAACTTGCGGCGGATCTCGCCCAGTTCGTCCTTGATGATGCCCATGACCATGCCCTTATCGGAAAGGACGGCCTTATAGTAGGCGATCATCTTCTGCAGCTCGTCGTATTCCTCCTGCAGGCGTTCGCGCTCCAGACCGGTGAGGCGCTGCAGGCGCATATCGAGAATGGCCTGCGCCTGCCTCTCGGTAAAGCCCAGCTCAAACATGAGGCGCTCGCGCGCGATCTGCGTGGTTCGGGAGGAGCGGATGGTATGGATGACCTCGTCGATGATATCCAGCGCTTTGAGCAGGCCCTCAAGGATGTGGGCGCGGGCTTCGGCCTTGTTGAGATCGTATTGCGTGCGGCGCTCGATGACCTCGACCTGGTGCTGGATGTATTGGTGCAGCATCTGCTTGTGGGAGAGCACCTTAGGGGCGCCGTCCACCAGCGCGATCATGATCGCGCCGAAGGTCTCCTGCATCTGCGTGTGCTTGTAGAGGTAGTTGAGAACCACGTTGGCGTTCACATCGCGCTTGAGTTCGATGGCGATGCGCATGCCCTTGCGGTCGGATTCATCGCGGATATCGCTGATGCCTTCCAGACGCTTGTCGTGCACCAGCTCGGCGATCTTTTCGACAAGGCGGGCCTTGTTGACCATGTAGGGGATCTCGGTAACGAC
>JAFQGN010000040.1 GCA_017398245.1 Clostridia bacterium
AAGCCCAGCGCAGCCTCCCATTCGGCGCGGGAAAGATCCCAAAGCCGATAGCTGCCCGCGTTCAGGGCTTCCAGTTCGGCCATCAGCGTGTCGCAGCGCAGCGAAAGCTGTTCCAGAGCAGCCTTGGCTGTCTTCGCTTCGGCGGAAAGGGACAGCCTGGTGCGGTAGATATCGCTTACGCCATGCAGGATCAGCTCCAGCTCCTCGGCTTCGGCGATCGCCTTGAGCACGGCTATGTCGTCCACCGGCAGAACGATCTGCTCGGCGCGCTGGCCGCCAAACTGCGCGGAAACGCCTTTCGCCGCAAAGTCATAGCGAGCGCCGCCGGTGAAAAAGCTCACCGCCTGCACGCCGATGGGGTTCCTGGCGATGTAATGGATCTCGATCTCCGGGCGCAGCGTGCCTGTCTGCTCGTTTCCGCACAGGCGCAGCTGATACACCGCCAGCCCGTCCTTTGCGGCATTTTTCACTTCGCCCGCAGCCACGGCGTCCTGCGCCGCGGCATACAGCGGGTCGGAAACGCTCCATTCGCCGCTTACTTCATCTGCAATGAAGGAG
Source organism: Clostridia bacterium (assembly GCA_017398245.1). The sequence continues at coordinate 559 of JAFQGN010000040.1, forward strand.
GAATACCGCTCCAGTCCTTCCAGCGAATACCCCTGCGAGGCCATCTGCGCAAAGCCGGGCATACACATGGCCAGCATCAGGCAAAGGCACAGGGCGAGAATCCTTTTCGTCATTTGTGTGTTCCTCCTTCGGGGTACGGAATGCGCGGGCGACGTATGCGCGCCGCCCGCGTGTGATGCAAACTTTCACAATGCATGCGTACACCAGCCGTTTTTTCATGACCCGGCCGATCAAAGCGCCTGCCTTGTTTTTACTTCCACTGCGCCTGCGGGGATTCCGGCCTGATCTCCATGATCTCGATGCGGTTGCCGTCTGGGTCCGCCGTCCAGGCCTGAATGTTGAAATCGGAACCCTGCTTGGGCTGAGAGGTCAGCACCACGCCGCGCGCTTCAAATTCCTTGCACGCCGCCACGCAGTCGTCCACTTCCAGCTGGAAATGGGTATAGCCGTTGTTGCTGTTCACAAAGCCGGGCTTGGTGTAGAACAGCTCGATAAACTGGCCCTGGCCGATGAACAGGTATTCGATCCAGTCCTCGCCGGTCTGCGGGTGCTTCAGGGAGAAGGCATGCTTAAAGCCCAGGCCGTTGCAGTAAAAATCGAGAGACTTTTTCATGTCCGAAACGTTGAACGCCAGATGTCCGATACCCATCTTCATTTGTTTATTCCTCCTCTGTATAGTAGCAATCCACAATTTCAGCAAAATACAGCGTGTGCAGGTCTCTTTCGGGATACCACCTGTCCAGCACTGCCTGGTCCATATTGTCCATTTCGGTCTTCATTTTCACTTTGCATTCAAAATGCAGCCCGCATTCGCCTACGATCGGCGTGCCCACTTTTCTTCCTGCAACTGCGGTGATGCCGTGGCCGGAGAACTTGTCCACATCGCGGCCGGACATACGCCCCGCGAAGGCCAGCTGCTCCTTGCAATCGTTTTTCACCGGCACGCTCACCGTGAATTCCGGATTCGTTTCCAGAATATCGTGGGTGAAGCGCTGCGGACGCACGCACACCGTCATCACGTCCATGTACCAGTATACGCCGATAGAGCCCCAGCCGATGGTCATGGTGTTGGGCTTTTCGCCGCCCGTCGTCAGAAAAACGCCGCCGTGCGCCAGCTTTTCCAATAGCGCGCTCTCTGCGCCGGGCAGAACCACTTTCATCCCTCTGCACACCCTCTTTCTGCCTGCTTTTTCCGGGCCGAAGCCCACGCAACCATTATACTCCATTCCGCGCCTAAAATGTAGCATTTCTTAAAATTCGTGGCAATTTGGGTTTTTTCTCCAAATTCGCTTGCACGCCTTATGCACTGCATGTAAAATATATACATATTTACGCCATATTCCGTACGCTTTTTTCTATACCATCAGAAAGGATGATCCCCTTGCAGACGTCCGTGAAGACCAAACGCCGTATGGGCGACAGGCGCGAGGGCCGCCTCGTGCGCACTCTCCCGTCTATGACCAAGCTCATGCCCTTCATCATGAAGCAGCGCTGCGATGCGCTCAATTCCTTTCAGGATGAATTTGAAGTGACCAACGCCGAGGCCTATATCCGCGAAAAGCGCGCGCAGGGAAAGACCGATTTCACCATGCTGCACCTGCTCATCGCGGCCTATGTGCGCACTGTTTCCCAGCGCCCGGGCCTGAACCGCTTCGTTTCCGGCCAGCGCATCTATGCGCGCGACGGCATCGAGGTCAATTTCATCGTCAAAAAGGAAATGAAGCTCGAATCTCCCGACAGCTCCGTTTCCGTTGTCCTGCAGCCTGACGCCACGGCCGACGAGGTCTACCAGGCCGTGCACGACGCCATCGAGACCGTCAAGAACGAGACCACCAGCTTCGATGACACCGCCCGCATTCTCGATTCTCTGCCCCGCCTCGTCAAGCGCTTTGCCGTGGGCTGTATTTTCGCTCTGGATTACTGGGGCCTTCTGCCCAAGTTCCTCACCGATCTCTCCCCCTTCCACGGCTCCATTTTCTTTACCTCCATGGCGTCCATCGGCCTGCCGCCCATTTTCCATCATATCTATAATCTGGGCAATGTGCCGCTGTTCCTCGCCTTTGGCGTTACAAAAAAGCGCTACGAGCTGCAAAAGGACGGCTCCACCGCGGAAAAGCGCTACATGGGCTATTCCCTCGTCATGGACGAGCGCATTTGCGACGGCTACTATTTCGCCTCCGCCTTCCGCT
>JAFQGN010000362.1 GCA_017398245.1 Clostridia bacterium
ATCGTATTGGATCACCAGCTGCGGGAGAAAATGAGCCATGATGCGTCGTTATTCCCTATCAGCTATTTTCAGGATGAGTTGGCTTTGCTGCCGAATTGGGCCGGGCCGCTGCACTGGCATCCGGAATTTGAGATCGCCTCTGCAGCGGCAGGCGTGCTGGATTATCAGGTTGGTCAGGAGCACATTATATTGGAAGCCGGGGACAGCATTTTTGTGAGCGGAAACATGCTGCACAGTATACGGCAGATTTCCGGCGAGGCGCCCGACCCGATGCCGAACATCGTTTTCTTCGGTTCGCTGATCGCGGCGGAATCCAGCGCTGTGTATGCGCGGTATATCCAGCCGTTTCTGGATTGCCGCGAGCTGCCCTATGTGGTGTTCCGGAAGGATAAGGAGGAGCACGGGAAGGTCAATGCGCTGATACAGGACGTCTATCGCCTTCTGCGCGAACGGCCGCCATGCTATGAAATGGCGGTGCAGCGCGGCCTGAGCAGCATTTTTGAGTATCTGAACGTACATTTTGACGATCTGCCCCGGACAAGGGCCGCGCGCGTGCAGCTGAATACGCAGGTGCGCGTGCAGAAGATGCTGGAGTTCATCTACAGCCATTATGCGGAACCGGTCACGCTGGAGGACATTGCCGACGCGGCCAGCATCAGCCGAAGCGAAGCCGGGCGATGCTTCAAGGCATATATGGGCTGCTCGCCGGTGGATGCGCTGATCCGGCACAGGCTGCAGACGGCGCACGGCATGCTGAGCGATGCGGCGCGGACGCTGCAGGAGATCAGCTACGACTGCGGGTTCCATTCGGTGAACTACTTCAGCCGGCAGTTCCGCAAGCATTACGGCTATGCGCCAAGTTTTTTGCGCGGGGCGGGCAACGGCTCCGACCATGGCGAAAGGAACACGATATGACCGCACATTCGAAATACCGTAAGACCCTTCTGGCCTGCTATCTGGGTTTTATTACGCAGGCGATCTCGGCGAATTTTGCGCCGCTTTTGTTTCTGACGTTCAAGAACACATATGGCATTCCGCTGGAGAAGATCGCGCTGATCCCGCTGGTGTTCTTCGCGACGCAGATTTTGGTCGATTTTGCTGCGACGAAATTTGCGGACAGGATCGGCTACCGGATCTGCGTGGTCGCATCGCAGGCGGTATCCGCCGCGAGGCTTGCGCTGCTGGCGATACTGCCGGGGCTGCTGCCCGATCCGTTTGTCGGAATCCTCATTGCCGTGGTTCTGTATGCAACGGGTGCGGGGCTGATCGAAGTGCTGGTCAGCCCGATCGTGGAAGCGTGTCCGTTTGAGAACAAGGACGGCATGATGAGCCTTCTGCATTCCTTCTACTGCTGGGGCTGCGTCGGCGTTGTGCTGGGCTCCACGCTGTTTTTTACGGTGTTTGGGCTGGAAAATTGGAAGATCCTTGCGCTGATCTGGGCGATCGTTCCGTTCTATAATACGTTCAACTTCATCCGCTGCCCGATCGAGCGGCTGGTGGAAGACGGAGAAGGCATGGGGATGGGGCGGCTTTTGCGCATGCCTCTGTTCTGGCTGATGGCGTTTTTGATGATGTGCGCCGGGGCTTCGGAAACATCGATGTTCCAGTGGGCGTCGGCCTTCACGGAATCGGCGCTGGGCGTGACGAAGGCGGTGGGCGATCTGGCCGGCCCTTGCCTGTTCGCGGTGCTGATGGGCATTGCAAGGGTGTATTACGGCAAGATGAGCGAGAAGATGGATCTGACAAAGACGATGCTGTACAGCGGAATGCTGTGCCTGTTCTGCTATCTGCTGGCGTCCCTTTCCTCTGCGCCGGTGTTCGGACTGATCGGCTGCGCGCTGTGCGGCCTTTCCGTGGGCATTATGTGGCCGGGAACGCTGAGTATTTCCGCGCAGAAATGCCCAAAGGGCGGCACGGCGATGTTTGCGCTTCTGGCGCTGGCGGGGGATCTGGGCGCGTCGGTCGGGCCTTCTTCGGTGGGCAAGATCGCTAACTGGGCAAACGGGGGGCTGAAATCCGGCCTGCTCTTCAGCGCGGTCTTCCCGGCGCTGCTGATCGTTGGCCTTGTTTTTTTGAAAAAGAAGGTCCGGCATGCAAAATGACGCGGGCGCTTTTGAGGATGCGGGAAAAGCATGCCGGTACATCGGCGGGCCGGAAAGGTTTGCGGCAGTAGAGAGATTCTGATCGGTATGGTATTTTTCGGAAAAGTACATATATAAAGGAAGCACGGAGGCATGATGCCGCCGTGCTTCCTTTACGTGGGTTCATTCTGCAGCTGACTGCCCGTTTCGTTCGCGCGGATTGCAGGGGATGTGCCTGGGGTGGCTGCGGGTTTATACGTGCCGACATCAGATCCAGCTCATGTACAGCCATGTCATCAGCGGCATGGTCGCAAGGCTTGCCAGCGTTGTTGCAACGTTGAGCGCGCTTGCGTGTTCCGGCCGGTTGCGGTGCAGCTGCGCGAGCTGGGTGACGGTTGTCGCGCAGGGGGTGATCACGGCCATGAAGCTGATGTAGAGGATGGTTTTGCCGTCTGCGAGCATGTGTACCGCTCCGGACGCCTTGAGCAGAACGAGGATGAGAGCGGGTACGCAGATCATTTTCAGGAAAGTGACGAGATAGACGCGCCGGTTGCCCAGCACCTCGCGCCATTTGATTTTCGCCAATAGCATGCCGAGCATGACCATGTTCAGCGGGCCGGTCGTATTGGAAAACTTATCGCACAGGATGAGGATGGGCGAGGGCAGGCGCACGCCCAGCAGAAGGAGCAAAAGGCCTGCGGCGATGGCGATCAGATTGACGTTTGTGAGGATCTTTTTCCAGGAAACGCCCCTCTGCCCGCCGACAAGGGAATAGCCGTGCGTCCAGAGGAAGGCGAGCTGCACGCACATAAAGGCGCTGGCGTAGATGAGCCATTCGTCGCCAAGGACAGACATGACCAACGGGATGATCAGGTTTCCGGTATTTCCGTATGTGACGGACGCGCGCTCGATGGGGTCCAGCTTCAGGGATTTGCCGATTGCAGAGACGAGGACCAGCAGGAGCACATTGATCAGTATTGCCACGACCACTGCAAACAGAAAACCCTGCAGCACTTCAGGAGTAAATTCGATCTGGAACGATTTGATCATGACGCACGGGCCGATGATGTAGACATGCAGAAGAGACAGCACGCGGCTGTCTTCCGATTTGGCCAGCTTTACTTTGACGAGCAGATAGCCAAGGCCCATCATCATCATAAACAGTACGACGATCTGTTCAAGGAGCAAAAGTGTGATTGTCATTGCGCGTTCTCCTCCGGCCAGAGTTGGACAGGGCTGCACACCTGTCTGCATCTATTATATAATGGATGCGGTATATGCTGTAAAGAGGGAATGCCCACACCTTTTTGTAACGGTTTTGTTCCGGCAGTGCGGTTGCGCCGCTGATTTTGCGCGCGTGCTGCACGGGAATAGAAAAACAGACCGAACGCATGGCGCCGGTCTGTTTTTGTTATGTCGGTTCGTCTTCTTTCAGCATGGAGGCGATAAGGACGAGCTGCTTTCTGGAGGAGACGCCGAGTTTGCCATAGATGTTTTTGTTGTGGTACTTCAGCGTGTTTTCCTTGATGTTCAGTTCGGCCATGATCTCCTTTGTGGACCGGCCTTCCAGATAGAAATGGTAAATGAGCTTTTCCGTCGGCGTGAGATTTGCGCGCTGCGCGGCGAAATAGGAGCACTGCTCTTCGAGAGACCTCTCGGCGGGCGCATGGACAACAGGCGCGGCTTCGGCCGGTTCGGGCAAAGGCTCGGCTTGCGCGGGAGGGGAGAGGGGTTCCTGCTTCTGCGAAGGGGCTGTGTCGGGCTCGTCTTCTTTGCTCTGCAGCAGCAGGCACAAAAGCAAAATGAACATTTCGCTGATGATGTACGAAACGGAGAGGAGCTCGAAATCGATCCGCACGAGCTGCTCCAGCAGCCACACGCCGATATTCACGAACACGGCAGCGCTCATGAAGACGGCGTGCATGGCGGAATCGATATTCCTGTTTGCGCAGGCATGGAAGAGCACGCCTGCGGTGGCCAGAAAATAGGCCAGAAGATAGAACAGATACACGCAGTGCCACGGGCCGTATACCTTTTCCAGCACCGCCGTTCCATTGATGATGGCCAGAGAAACGTCCTTATAATATATGTCCAGAACGCCGGGGCTTGCGGCGATCAGGAAAACGAGAGTGCTGACGCCGAGCAGCGCCCCGGGCAGGGATCTGCGGTATTTCAGTTTGCAGGTGTTCAGGATGATCATCAGCATGGACAGAGGCAGAAACACCGAGCCCAGATAGGACAGCCGGTTTGCCCACAGCGCGCACTGCAGCGTTTTGGACAGGGAAAGCGCGAGATAGCCTGTGTTGACGACGAACACCGAGCAGAACAGAAGGACGAACCACGGTTCCATCTTGCGGATGAGGAACCGGTAGCTGACGACCGCCGCCAGCGAAAGCACGGCGGTTGCGGCGTAGATCATCGATACGCTGGCCGCTTTGCTGCCGATACCGCCAAAGCAGGCCAGCGCGGCGCACAGCGCTGCGAAAAGGAGAAAGCCTCCTAAAGCTTTTTTCACGTGAAGACCTCATTTATTGTGAGTTTTTGCGGCGGCCCACCCTTTTTCCTACACTTTTTGGCAAAAAAAGCCTTTTCCCACACTTTTACAGGCCTACAGGGTGGGGACAGCCGCGATGGAATGCTTTATACTATACTGTGTTATATTGGATAAATATATCACACGGGGAGGAATACTTCAACGAACTTCCAATAAAGAATTGTGTACGGGGCGCAGGAAAAAGGAGGAAAAGACGATCGGCCTTGCTCTGCGCAGGCTTTTGGACTGCGGGGCCGTGTGCCTGCGTAGGGGTATGTAATGCAAGGAAGGCGCAGGCGCGATCGGAGCTTCCCTGCGCTGCGGTTTTCGCAGCAAAAATAGGATACTGGAGGGTGTTGCAACATGAAAAGAAGGATTTGTGCGGTTTTGTTCTTGGCAATGCTGATGGCGGCGCTTTGGTCAGCATCGGCAGAGGAAAAATACTGCTGGGCCTTGGAGCAGAACGGCGCGCACGATTATGAGCAGACGGACGCTGGCTATGCGACCTGCACGCAGGACGGGTTTTACGTCATCGAATGCAGGCAGTGCGGGCATTATGTGCGCCAGACGGTCATGCCGGCGACCGGACACGATTGGGTGGTCACCCACCGCGAGGAGCCCGGCGAGAGCAGCTGCGGGATCGTGATACAGGCGTGCAACTGGTGCAGCGAGAGCAAGTCGCAGAAGATCTATCCCGAAGGCACGCTCAAGCGCGGGGACAAGGATTCGGACGGCATCAAGGAGCTGCAGCTCATGCTGATCGACTGCGGCTACCTGAACGATAAAATGGACGGCGCGTTCGGTAAGAATACGGAAGCAGCCGTGAAGGCGTTCCAGAAGGCGGCCGGGTTGAATGCCGACGGCATCGCATGGCCGCAGACGATGCAGGCCCTCGAAGACGAGTGGAACCGGCGCCAGAATTACTATCCTTCGGACCCGAACGTGGCTGTCTCCACTCCGAAGGCTGATGTTGTGTATGCGCCGTTCTGCTATTCGTGGGAAGATGAAAACGGCACGATGGTGACCCAGCAGTGCGAGCGGCACGCCCATATGTGGGAAGCCACGCTGGATTTGCTCGCAGATCCGTATGCCGATTCTGCATTGTACTCCTATTCCGAATGGCAGGCGGAGGTCATCAGCCTGTATAACGAGTGGATCGCGCTTACGGAGGGCGAGGCGCGCGAACGCGTGGAAAACAGCAAGGCGCTGTGCATCTCTTTGATGAACGCGCAGCTTTCCGCCATGCAGGAGACCTATGTGCAGACCGGAACGCAGATCGACTCCAATGATGTGTATTACGGCGCGGATCTTTGGATGCGCACGCACTGCATGTGGCTCTGCCAGATGCTCAGCATGCTGAGGGCAGAATGATGAAGTACAGAATACTTGGGCTTTTTGCGCTGCTTGCCCTCTTGCTTTGCCTGTGCTCCTGCACAAGGCCGATCAAGACGGATGCGCCGATGTGCCGCTTCTCCTTTTCGCATACGGGCATGCACACCGGGCTGATCTACACCCTTGCCGCGTCCGAAACGGATGCCGGATGGCAGGCGGAACTTTCTCTTTTGGCCGGCGAGCGCGAGCATGTTCTGGAAATGACGCAGGAGGAAGCGCAGGCGCTGGCGAATATTGTACAAAAGCATGCGCTGAACCGCTGGAACGGCTTTGACAAAGTCGACCGCCGCGCACTGGACGGGACCGGCTTCGAACTGGTCATCGATTACGAAGACGGCCAGCATCTGTACGCCTCCGGCAGCAACGCTTTCCCCAAGGGCTATCGGGAGGCACATGAAGAGATTCGCAGCTTTTTTGCGGAACTGATGGAACGAAACGGACTGGAAGTTCCGTTTTAACAGAAAGGAGCAAAGAAAATGAAGAAGGTTTTGTGTGCGGTGCTGATGCTCCTCATGCTGCTCTGCTTGGGTGTACAGGCGGAAACGGCAGAATGGGACTTTGACACCTTGGATTTCCGGCTGAACGGCTATCTGGGCGAAGGCGGCGCGGTCGTCATTCCGGAAAGCATCGACGGCTGTACGGTGGATATTCTGGGCATGTATCTGTTCAACGACGCCGATACCGTCGCCTCGCTGACTCTCCCGGCCACCCTTAAGCAGGTGGAGGACAGCTCTGTTGCGTTTTGCGACAGCCTGACCGAGCTGATTATTCCCGAGGGCGTGCAGATCATTGGAGACAATTGCTTTATCGGAAACCCGGGCCTGACCGAGGTCACCATTCCGGCTTCTGTCCGCTATATCGGCACGAGCAGCTTCGGAAGCAACGAAAGCCTGCAGAAGGTGACCTTCCTTGGCGAATGCCCGGTTTTTGCGGGCGCTGCTTTGGATTGGATCGCCACTGACGCGGTGGTGTATGTGCCGGATGACCAGTACGATGCGTACGCCGCGGCCCTGTATGAGGCGGGGTGCTATTCGGCCGTTCAGCCCTCCGGCGCGAACGCGATCGTTTACGATTGGTCGAGCGACCCCTCCGACTTCGAATTCGATGCCGAAACCGGCACGATCACCCTGTACGTCGGTACCGGCGCTTGTGTGGAGATCCCCGAGCAGATCGACGGCGTTCAGGTCAGCGCCATTGGCGATAATGCGTTCTACAGCGATCCGTATCTGTGCTGGCTGACTCTGCCCGAAGGCCTGGAAACCATCGGCGAATCTGCCTTTGAATGGTGCAGTACGCTTGTGCATGTCGAATTCCCCTCCACGCTCAAGACCGTTGAAAACCGTGCGTTCTATGCCGGCTACAAGGGCTATGCGCTGGACATCCCGGCGGTGGAAACCATCGGCGATGAAGCGTTCGCCCAGTGCATCCGTATTACCGATCCGGTCGTGCTGCCTGAAGGCCTGAAGACCGTTGGCAACAGCGCGTTTGAGGCCTGCAGCTGGCTGGGAGAGGTATACTTCCCCTCCACGGTGGAGAGCATTGGCGAAAATGCCTTTACCGACAGCGCGCTGAACTATCTGGTGTTCAATGGCCTGCAGCTGCCCCAGATGGCAGACAGCGCCATTGCAAGCTGCTGGTATCTGACCGATATCGACCTGAACTCCAAGGCGAGCAAGCAGACCATGCTGGATATGCAGGCCCGAGTCGATGCGATGGGCCTGGACTGCCGCGTGTGGCGCATGCAGAACCCGGACGTCGATTATATATATGATGGGCTCGATACCTATGAAAACGGCGTGCTGACCGCCTATGAAGGCGAGCAGACCCACCTGCGCCCGTGGGACACCTACGACGATATCACCGTAACGGCGATCGGCGAGGGCGTGTTCAAGGGCAGCCAGACCATCGAATACTTCTCCGTTCCCTATAACGATCAGTTCACCACCATCGGCGCGGAGGCTTTTGCCGGAAGCTCCCTGCGCACGGTCGATCTGTTCGATTCCGTCACCACCATCGGCGCGGGCGCGTTCAGCGATTGCGTCAATATCGAGGAGCTCATCCTGCCCGAGTCTGTGACCGATATCGGCGAAGGCGCGCTGCGCAACTGCACGGGGATCGATACGCTGGTTCTGCCTGCGTCCGTCACCTCTGTCGGCAGCGGCGCGCTGGCCGGCTGCACCGGTCTGAACACGCTCACCGTTCTGTGTGATCCTTCCATCCTGCCTGCCGACCTTCTCAGCGGCTGCAGTGCGGAGATGGAGATCTACGCTGCCGAAAACGCTTCCGCCGAGCAGCTGGCGTACCTGAGCGTCATCGCAGGCCGCGCGTGGAACAACCCCGTCACCCGCATCGGCGAACCGCTGCCGCAGGTGCAGGTCATGCCGTATGAGCCGCTCCCCGGCGCGGATTTCTGGTACGATACCGATTTTGCCCGCATCGACAGCTATCAGGGCTATGAGCTCAATCTGATCCTGCCCCGCGAGATCGACGGCACTGCGCTGTCGATGCTCGGCGGCGGTATGATGGGCCGCGCCGCCGTGTACGACGAATACGATGCGGAACTGCCCGTGGTCTCGCTGGTCATTCCCGAAACCTATACCGAGATTCCGCCCTACGCGTTTGAAAACTGCGAAACCCTCGAAACCGTGATCTGCTATGCTCCTATCGAGCTTCTGCCCGATTCTGCGTTCTCCGGCTGCACCAATCTGCGCGAGGTCGTGTTCGTCAACGGCGTGCGCAGCATTGGCATGTACGTGTTTGACGGCTGCGCAAGCCTCAAGACCGTCTATGTCGGCCCGTACACGCAGGAGATCAGCGAATATGCCTTTACCGATATGAACGGCGATGCGCTGTGGTCTGTTGAGCGGTGCATTACCGACCCGGCGCTCATGCCCGATGTGGAGGCGCTGCTTGCTGCGGTGAAGCGTGACCCCATGCCTGAGCCCGAGCCCACTCCCGCCCCCGCGCCTGCCGAGCCGGTCGGCGAGGAAGGCGCCGCCTTCTTCGGCCTGTGGATCGGTACCGAGATGGATATGGGCGGCGAAATCGCGAAGCTGTCCGATTGGGATATGATCATGAACCTGCTGCTGCTGGAAGATGGCAGAATGGTCATGATGGATGAAGAAGTGACCGACTGGAGCGTTCTGGAGGGCTACGAAGCCCCGGCATGGCGCGTGGAAAACGGCGTCGCTATCGGCGATACCTGCACCATGACCGTGCAGGAGGACGGCCGGCTTGTTGTGGATGAGGATGGTTTCTTGATCTACTTTGAGCGCAGCGCAGAGCAGCCCGATCTGTCTGCTCTGCCTGCAGCGCCTGCACAGCCCGTGCAGCCTGCCGAGCCGGTCGCTCCCGTGGAGCCTGAGCAGCCTGCAGTGCCTGCCGAGCCGGAAATCGACGCGCCGGCAGCCGCTGCCGGTATCACCGGCGTGCGCTATATTTGCGATGTAGCGTATGCCGCCGGTTATCCGATGTATCCTGCGCAGCTGGGCGAGTATTCCGTCATCTTCTACGAGGGAGGTACGGCCGATATCGTGATCTCCGGCATCGCGGTGCCCGGACTGCCCTGGACCGAAGGCGAGAATTCTTACATTGTGGATTATTACACCAATCTGCTCGAGTTCGTATGGGCCGAGGACGGCTGCACCATGAACTTCATGGATGCGATGGATATGCATTTCGTTCCCGAAAACTGATATTCAGAGAAATGATGGGGAAAGGGCGCGCTGCCTGC
>JAFQGN010000363.1 GCA_017398245.1 Clostridia bacterium
GACCCTGCCCTTCTCCGCCATTTGGGACGCTTACTGCATGAAGATGGGCGTGCCGGTGGGCGAGGACTGGCTGAAGGTCGTGCGCGAGTACGAGAAGAACGTGCTGGCCAAGCGCTGAAGCTACTAAGCAAAGCTCCTTCCCGAGAGATCGGGAGGGGAGCTTTTTTGATTATACGGTAATGTATTTGGGGCGCATTTTTCGGGCGGTATCCTTTGGCGATACAGGATTGTGCAAATATGGAACTGCGGTCGGACACAAAGAATGGAGGGATTGTTTTTTTATAGGAAAAATGGTTTCTTTTTGGAGGGGCGCGGGGAGGAGGATTTTTTTCAAAGAAATACCCCTCCCGCAAGAAAACGTTTGTACCTGCGATGTGTTTTGCCGGTCGAATAGGTTTCTTTTTGGAGGGGTGCGGGGAGGCCTTTTTCTTTTCCGAAAGAAAAAGGTCTCTCCGCAATTATTGTTCCCTAGCCTTGTGTTAAAAGAATATGAATTGCGGTTTTGCCTGAGTTTCTTAAAAAGTTGTTCCATGACAGGGGCGCGGCGCGCATGGTAGGATGGAATAAAGTTGGGGTTCTGGAGGGTTTACTATGACGAAGTTCATCCTGCTGGTCGAGACCGGCGCGGATTTTCCGAAGGATCTGGCAAGGCAGTACGGCGTTTGGACTGCGCCCATGCACGTTTCCTTTGGCGGCGAGACCAAGGACGACGGCACGTTCCCGGTGGAGGATATCTACCGCTTCTTTGAACAGACCGGCACGCTGACCAAGACCAGCGGCTGTACGCCCGGCGATTTTGAGAAGGTGTTTGACGAGATCCGCAGGGAGTATCCGGAGCACCATATTCTGCACCTGGCCTATTCGGCGGCGACCACCTGTTCGTACCAGAGCGCAATCATCGCGGCGGAGGGCAGAGAGAACATTACCAGCGTGGACGTGAAGCACGTTTCCGCTGGGCAGAGTCTGGTTACGCTGCTGGTGGCCCGCTATATCGAAGAAAACCCGGACTGCACGGTGGAACAGGTTGTGGAAAAGGCGAAGGAATATGCCGAAAAGGTGAAGATGGGCTTCTTCCCAGGCGATCTGGCGTACCTTAAGGCCGGCGGACGCGTGAGCAACGCGGCGTATCTGGGTGCGAAGATCCTCTCGCTCAACCCGCTGATCGAGCTCAAGGACGGCCATCTGAACGCGACGAAGAAGTATCGCGGCCGCATGGACAAAGTCGCTCTGAAGCTTTTGCAGGAGTTTGCGGAGCAGTACAAGCTTGGGCGCGATGTGCTCGCGTTTGTGTATTCTGCCGGGCTTTCCGAGCAGATCAAGCAGGCGGCGAATGCGATGGCGACGGAAATGGGCTTCCGCGAGATCTTCTGGGTGCAGACCGGCGGCGTGGTGACCACGCACTGCGGCCCCGGCGGCTTCGGCGTGTGCGGCGTTTCCGAACTGTAAAAGAAAATAAGAAAGCCCCTTTCTTCTGGTTTGCGGAAGAAGGGGCTTTTTGTGTGGGGTTGGTATGGCGCAAAATCACCCGCGCCGGGGAGGCGGGGGATTTTGCGGCCCCTCGCGGGGATGTCGGAGGCGGGGGGCTGATGGATCGACCTGCCGGGCTGCTGCGGATTGGGGCTGCATACCGACAGGGGCAGAGGATGCGGAGGGCTCAAGGCAGGGCGCGGGACGGGCGGCGTTTCCGTGCTTTTATAGTGTATCCAAAAACGAGCGGGCCTGTTTGCGGCGGCGCAGGCGGATGATCTCGAGCCCGGGGCGCGGGACGAGGAGGGATTCCATCTTCTTTCCGGTACGCTTGCGGAAGGTGAGGATGGAACGCACGAACGGCCAGTTGAAGCGTTCCGGGCAGTTGGGCGCCATGTCGGGGCGGACCTTGCCATAATTGGAAAAGACGCGCTTCATCGCGCCGAAGAGGGATGTGCGCAGCGGGTAATCCAGCCAGAGGACGGTATCGGCACGCGCAAGGCGCATTTCCAGCGTGCGGCTGAAATTGCCGTCGATGATCCATGCGTCTTTGGTGAGCTCGGTTTGCAGGAGCGCGTCGAATTCACCGGCGGAGATGCTCGTCCAGTTGTCGCGCCAGAAGAGTTGATCCAGATGGACGACGGGCAGGCCGGTCTTTGCGGCGACGGCGCGCGCCATGGTGCTCTTGCCCGAGCCCGGGCAGCCGACGACGAGGATGCGTTTGCGCATGGAGATATCTCCTTTCGGCGGGTGGTTTTGCAGCGGCGTTCAGAGGGCGGAGCAGAGGTCGTCGAGTTCGCTGCACAGTTCGTGCAGGAGTTTCGCGGCGAGGACAGGGTCGTCGGCAACGGTGCGGAAGACGGAATCGGTACGCTTTTTATAGTCCGGGAGTTTGAAGGCAAACTGTTCGGCGCGCAAAACGGCTTTTTTCTCGTTCAGGAGCCACTGCTTGTTGAGAGCGAACAGGGCCTGGTTCAGCGCGGAGACGGAGCGGAACGCCTGTCCGGCGAGATAGTAGGCATCCATGCCGGTGGCGTAGTTTTCCAGAAAACCGCAGGAGAAGCCGGCTTCGAAGCGGAAGAAATCGACAAGGGCTTTTTGCAGCGCAGGGGGATAGACCTCGGCGCGCTGTTTTTGCTGCATAAATGCGGGATCGTTCGCGTGCAGGATGCGGCAGCAGGCCAGTTCGCCGCGATACATGACGTCCAGATACGCGTGCGGATGGCCGGTTTGATAATGGCAGGAGAACAGGCCGCGATCGGTCGAATCGAGGATGCTCTGGACGCGGGTCTGATCGCGCAGGATGAGATCGACATGGACGCCGTCGATGCTGAGCCAGCCGCCGCAGTTCACCCACGGGCCCCAGCCGCCTGCGGGGCAGACAAGGTCTGCGCGGCGGGCGTCGTCGAGAGACTGCGCGGCACGGTTGAGGAAGGCGAGATCGAGGGCGGCGGGATCGTAATAGATACCGATATCAATATCGGAGGTCTCGGTAGCAGTGCCGGTGGCGTGGGAGCCGCCGAGAACGACTGCGAGGATGCCGGGGCAGCCCCGCAGGGCTTGGGTGACTTTTTGCAGGATGGTCTCGTGCATGGTTGTGCCCTCCTGTTTGGGTGTATAGAAGCATTATAGCAGAACGGGAGACACGCGCACAGGGGTGACATTGGGAAAAGAAAACTCCTTCGTGCAAGACGAAGGAGTTTACATGGCTGCGCCTATTTTTATGTGTTGCGCGCACAGGGGTGACTATTGGAAAAGAAAAACTCC
>JAFQGN010000364.1 GCA_017398245.1 Clostridia bacterium
GCGCCGGAATCATAGTAGCTCTGCGGGCGGTACCAGTTGGTGATCAGCCAGTTGGTGCGGCGGATCTTGCCCATTTCGCCGGAATCGACGATTTCCTTCATCTTGCGGTAGACGCAGTTGGTGCGCTGGTTGAACATGATCGCGAAGGTCTTGTCGGACTTCTTCGCCACTTCGTTCATTTCGCGCACGGCCTTGGTGTACACGCCCGCCGGCTTTTCGGAAATGGCGTGCAGGCCCTTGCCCAGCGCTTCCATCACATACGTCGGGTGGAAATAATGCGGCGTGGCGACCAGAACGGCGTCGATCAGGCCGCTGTCCATCATTTCGCTCGCGTCAGAGAAGCGGGCAACCTGCGGATAGGTCTCTTCCATCCACTTGAGCTTGTCCGGGTTGATATCGGCCACCGCGCCGAGGACCATACCCTCCACATTGCCGGCCATGATGCTCTTGGTGTGCGAAGAACCCATATTACCGATACCGATGATACCAAGCCTTACAACATCCATGTTCCCGTGCTCCCTTCCAGCGGCTTAAAGCCGATCTTGTCCAAAGTTGCCTTCAGTGCGTCCGCAGCGGCGGCAAAGGCCGCGCGGCTGCTTTCGTATACAAACTTGTGCTTCACTTCTTCGTCCTGCAGGCCCTTGAGCCCGTCGAACACCGTCAGATGCGGCTCGAGCGAGAGCACCATGCCGTCGGCGCGCTGCGCCATCGTGCTCAGAATTTCAGGCAGGTTTCCGTCGCCCATGCCGCAGGGCACCACGCTGCCGTCGGCAAAAATGGCGTCCTTGATGTGCATGTAGGCAATATAATCCTTCAGCTTGGCCATCGCCTCGATGGGCTTTACCTTGCACTGCAGGAAGTTGGCCGGGTCAAACACCCCCAGGATCCTGCCGGAGAATTCCTTCAGAATTTCCAGGCACCGCTCGTCCGTGTCGCCGTAGATGCCCTTTTCGTTCTCGTGCAAAAGCTGCACGCCCGCCTCGCGCGCGGCACAGGCCATCTTATCCAGCCTTGCGAATACTTCGTCCTTATATGCTTCGGGCGCTTCGCCTTCGGGCATATAGAAGCTGAACATGCGCACATGCTGCGCGCCCAGAATCTTCGTCAGCTCCATGCCCTTTTTGAACAGTTCCATATGCGGCGCAAAATCGTCCGTGATCTTGATCTTGCCATAGGGGGAACCGATCGACGAAACGGCGATGCCGCCCTCGTCGAGCATCTTTTTTGCTTCCTTTGCCTCCTCGACCGTCAGCGTGGAAACGTTTTTGCCGTTCACGCCGCGCAGTTCGACCATGCCGACGCCCGCCTCGCGCAGGGCCTCGATCTGTTCGGACAAAGCCGGGCTGGCCTCATCCGCAAAGGCGGACAGACGAAACTTTGCCATCTGCCTTATCTCCTTTCGCTATGTAAAAATGCGCTTTTTCGCATCAAAAGCCATGCAGGATGCGCCGGAACGCCGCCCGGCCCAAGCTCCTGCTCAGCCAGTATCAGTATACCCCCGGCTTTGCATGCATGTCAACAGATTTTACAATCCCCCGCACCATTTGCAATAAAGCGATTGCATATCTTGCCCCTCGCCAAGCACCTTCTCCCGTGTTATAATAAGATACGCATATGCCCCTCCCGCTCGCGCGCATTTTCGGCAAAACGGGGCGTTTGGGGCGTTTTTTGCGCTGCATTTTCCAAAGCGCGTTTTGCTTAAATGGCCTTAAATGGCATTTTTTGCGCAAAAAATGCGCGATTTGTCACCTTAAAAATCGCGCTTTTTCCTTCCAAACGGGACAAAGCGGGCGTTTTTGCCCGCGCTCTTGACAAATGCGTTCTTTTTGGCTGGCGCATTTCCCCACTGCTGCAACAATGATCCGGGCCGAAGGCCCATTCCGATACAGGAGGTCATCCTTTGAACCGATTTTATTCCACCTGCGCCGCCGGGCTCGAGACCATCGCCGACGGCCTTGCCGAATCCGCGATCCGCGCGTACGAATCCCGCCGCGTGCTGACGGGCGCTCTGCTCTACGACGCGGCCGAAGACCTGCCCCGCCTGCCCATGTTCCAGAACACCTATCTGGTCCTGGCCGAATACAAGGCAAACGATGGCATGGACAAAGCCGCCCTGCGCGTTCTGCGCGACCGTCAGGCCCTGCAAAACGCGCAAATGGCCGTGAAAACGCGCCGTTTCCGCTCGTTCCGCTATATGTTTTCCGATCAGAACAAGCTCGCCTCCGTAAACGGCGGCACGCGCGCGCAGCTGGAAAAGGCGATCTCCGGCGCGCGGGTCGACCGCGTCTCGCCGGAGACCGAGCTGCTCATCCTGCGCCGCAGCGAGGGGCTCATCTTGTTCCTTCTGCGCCTCACAAAACGTGAGGGCACGGAAAAGACCCTTGCGCGCGGCGAGCTTTCGCCCGCGGTCGCCTCGGCGATGGTCTATCTTGCCGAGCCGACAACCGGCGGCGTGTTTTGCGATCCGTTTTCCGGCCACGGCGCCATCGCGCAGGCGAGGCTCTCCCTCGGCCCGGTCAAAAAGATGTATCTTTCCGACACCGACCCGGAGATGATCGCCCTCATGCAGGGCAAA
>JAFQGN010000365.1 GCA_017398245.1 Clostridia bacterium
AGCAGCATATATTCACCCTTGCGGGGCTTGATCTTGAAGGATTCATCGCCAATGAGGCGGGCAACTTCGTCGGCATGCACGCCGGCGGCGTTGACGACATACTTGGCGCGCAGATGGTAGACGCCGGCGGTGACGTGCAGGCCGTCTTCCTTGCGCTCGATGGCGGTGACGGGGCTGTCCATCATCCAGCGGACGCCGTTATGACGGGCGTTTTCGGCGCAGGCGATGGTCATTTCGTAGGGACAGGTGATGGCGCCGGTGCCGGCATAGAGGGCGGCGGTGACATCCTTGGAGAGCATGGGCTCCATTTCGCGAGCTTCGTCGCCGGAGATGATGCGCATATCCGGCACGCCGTTTTCGATGCCGCGATTGTACAGGTTGTTCAGTTCCTTCTCGTCCTCTTCGCCAAAGGCGATGACGAGAGTGCCGATGCGCTTGAGCGGCACGTTCAGCTCGGCGCACCACTGGTCAAACATGGCGTTGCCCTTCACATTGAGCTTGGCCATCATAGTGCCGGGCACGCAGTCATATCCTGCATGAACGATCGCGCTGTTGGCGTGCGACGCGCCCATGGCCACGTCTTCGGCAGCGTCGATCAGAGCCACATCCAGGCGATAGCGGGAGAGCTCTCTTGCAATGGCAGAGCCGACGACGCCAGCGCCGATGACGGCTACATCATAATCCATCGTGATCATGTGCAAAACCCTTTCTATTCCGCATTCCCAAAGGACGTGCGCCTGCCGGAGCAGACAACGCACGCCTGTATAGTAATATTATAGTGCAAAGTGACGGTTTCGTCCACAGAAAACGCCGAAGGAATTGTTAACAATGTTGAGGAACGGTTATGAAAGCGCGCAGCTCTCAGCGAAACGCCGCTGCGTTTTTCATGGCATATGCAAAGTACAGTTCGTACAGATCTTCATCATACGCGCAGAAAGCAGAGCTGCATTCGTCCCAGATCTCCTGGATCTCATCGCTCTCCATTTTCTCAAGCAGTTCCTGCCGCTCGTCCCAGTCCACGGGCACGCCGTTTTCAAAAACGGACAGCGCTCGTTCACAGATCCGGGCCGTATGCACCGCGCCGATTTGCTCAAATGCACGCACGATCTCGCCCGCTTCGTTACCGCTGGGATTGTAGAAATACTGCTCGAAACCGCCGTTGTTCACTTCCATTTCCAATACCTGTGCGACGTAGAGCACGCGTTCCGGCTCGCTCAGTCTGTCCATCGCTTCGCCATATTCGCATTTCTCGCCAAGACAGTGCGCGATCGCCTCCGAAAACTCCACAGGGTCTTCCATCTGCATGATCCATTCCACGGCCATCGCTCCTTTTTATCATGATGATACCGTTATTATAACATACGAAGGCGTAAAAGTTCAAAAAGCGCACACGAAATGTGTGCGCTTTCTATAGTGGCGGTACTTTTACATGCCTGCTTCGTGCGCGGCATTGAGACGCACGGAGACGAGGCGGGTGACGCCTTTTTCCTCCATGGCCACGCCGTAGAGCGAATCGCAGCGCTCCATGGTGCCCTTGCGGTGGGTGACGACGACGAACTGGGTCGATTTGGAGAATTCGCGCAGATATTCGGCGAAGTTGTCGATATTCGCATCGTCCAGAGCGGCCTCGATCTCATCGAGGAAGCAGAAGGGCGTGGGCTTGAGCTTGAGCATGGCGAAGGTAATGGCGATGGCCGTGAGCGCTCGCTCGCCGCCGGAGAGCAGCGAAAGGAGCGTGAGTTTCTTGCCCGGGGGCTGGGCCTTGATCTCGATATCGCAGCCGAGCGGGTCGGTCGGATCGGTCAGCTGCAAAGAGGCCTGCCCGCCGCCGAACATGGTGACGAAGGTCTTCTGGAAGTTTTCGTTGAGGAGGGCGAACTGCTCGGTAAAGCGCTTGGCCATCTGCTTGGTGAGGTCTTCGATGACCTTCTGCAGGTCGAGATCGGCCTTATAGAGGTCGTCCTTCTGGCCGGTGAGCTCTTCCACGCGCTCCTGCGTCTGCCGGTATTCCTCGACCGCGCCGACATGCACCGGGCCCATTTCGCGGATGCGCAGGCGGATCTCGGCGATGCGGCGGTCGGCCTCGCCCAGCTTGAAATCTTCCTTGCGGAAGGGTTCCGCGCCGGCGTAGGTCAGCTCGTAATCTTCCCAGATGCGATCGCAAAGCTGCTTATATTCGCCTTCGGTGCGCTGCAGGGACATATCGCAGCGGTATTTTTTATCGGAGAGCAGCTCGGTCTCCTTGCGCAGTTCCTCGCTGCGGTCGGAAACCTTGGAGAGTTCCTGCTGCGCGCCGGCGCGTTTGGCGTCGGCCTCGTTGAAGCGGTTGCGCTCTTCCAAGAGCGATTTGCGCTGCGCGGCGAGTTCTTCCTCTTCCTGCAAAAGGCGCGAGGTGAGTTCGGCGATGCGGCCGGCGGCAAGTTCCAGCGCCTGTGCGTTGTCGGCCTTGGCGTTGGCGAGGGTGGCGCTGTCCTGCGTGAGGCGCGTTGCGTCGGCTTCCAGCGCGGAAAGACCTCGGGTGCGCGCGGCGAGTTCCACTTTTTGGGCGGAGAGCGCATCTCGCATGGCGGCGGCTTCGCTTCTGGCGGCGAAAAGCTCCTTCTGCATGGCGGAAATTTCGGCCTGGGAGACGGAATGGGTGTCCTCCTCCGCTCCCTGCTTGTGCTCGATATCGGCAAGGCGGTCGCGGATATCCTTTTCCTGCGCCTCAAGGCGTTCCAGCTCGGAATCGATATCGGCCAGACGGGCCTCGCGCGCCTGCACGGCGGCCTGCGCGGCGTCGAACTGCGCGGCCTGGCGTTCGCAGACGAGTTCCTGATGGTGGACGGCTTCGAACAGCTCGGAGCGCTCCTTTTTTAGGCGGGCGCGCTCTTCCTCGTTTGATTTGAGTTCCTCAGCGGCTTCGGCAAGGGTCTGCTCGGATTCGCGCAGGAGCTTTTCGTGCTCGTCGATCTCACGCTCGCGGGAGAGCAGGCTGGTCATGCGGCTTTGCACGCTGCCGCCGGTCATGGAGCCGCCGGGGTTCATGACGTCGCCTTCCAGCGTGACGAGGCGGAAGGCCTGTTTTCCGGCGCGCATGATAGCGATGCCGGCGTCGAGATCTTTGGCGATGACGGTGCGGCCGAGCAGGAATTTGGCGATTTCGGCGTATTCGCCGTCGTATTCCACCAATTCGCTGGCCACGCCGTAACAGCCGGGCATGGACAGAAGCTGCCTCTCGCGCGCATCGAGCGTGCGGCCGCGGACTGCGGACAGGGGCAGGAAGGTGGCGCGGCCGAGGCGGTTTTCGCGCAGATACGCGATCATGCGCTTGGCGTCCTCTTCCGCCTTGACGACGATATTCTGCAGCGATGCGCCAAGGGCCATTTCGATGGCGCGCTCGTACCGCGCGGGGACTTTGATCAGTTCCGCCACCGCGCCGCGCACGCCGCCGGAGCCCGGCAGGCGTTTGGACTGCACGAGGACCTGACGCACGGCGTTCTGGTAGCCCTCGTAATCGCGCTGCATTTCGCGCAGGATGCGCAGGCGGGACTGGGCGTCTCGCCGCTGGGCCTGAATGGAAGCGACGGATTTGGAGAGGGCATCGGAACGCTCGTTGAGCGATTTTACGCGGCTGTCGGCCTCGCCGGTACGGGAGCGCGCGGCATCGAGGACGGATTTTTCGCCGTCGAGCCGTTCCTTGGCAAGGCGCATATCCTCGCGCTGGGCGGCAGCCTTTTCTTCCTCCAGTTCGCGGGTCTCGGTGAGGATCTCGCGGCGGGAGGCGATGTTTTCCAGCATGGTGGAATAGCGGGACTGCATGGAGCGCATATCGCTCATGCGGTTCATGGCCGCGATGAGGGCCTTTTTGGCCTCTTCCGCCTTCTGCTCAAGCTGCTGCGCCTTTTCTTCGGCGGCGGTGACCTGCGCTTCGGCCCCGGCGGCTTCGGCGGTCATTTTTTCCACGGCTTCGCGCTCGGCAGCGATCTTTTCGACCAGCTCGCTCAGCTGCTTTTCCACGCCCTCGCGGTTGCCCTCGGAAGCTTCGGTAAGCGCGAGCAGGCGCTCGCGTTCGCGCTGTTCGCCGGAAAGGCGTTCGCGCGTGACATTGGCCGCGCCCTCGCGGGCCTCGGTATCGCGGATGAGTTCCTGCACAGTCTCGCGCAGGGCGGCCGCCTCGGCTTCATAGGCAGCGAGGAGTTCTTCCGCTTTTTGGCGCTGCTCGTGCAGCTGCTCGCGGCGCTGCTCGGCCTCGGACAGAGACTCGGCAAAGGCCTGCGCCGTCTGCTTGAGTTCCGCGATGCGCTGTTCATAGCGGGTGGAGCGCACGAGGAACACGTTGAGTTCCAGAATTTTGAGTTCATCGCGCACGGCGAGATACTCGCGCGCGGTCTCGCTCTGCTTGCGGAGGGGTTCGAGCCGGTTTTCCAGCTCGGTCAGGATATCCTCCACGCGGGCGAGGTTGGCGCGGGTATTTTCCAGCCTGCGCTCGGCCTCCTTGCGGCGGGTCTTGAATTTGACGATGCCGGAGGCTTCTTCAAAGACCTGACGACGGTCTTCGCTGCGGGCGGAGAGGATCTCGTCGATACGGCCCTGACCGATGAGCGAATAGCCGTCGCGGCCGATGCCCGTATCGCGGAAGAGTTCCAGAATATCCTTGAGGCGGCAGGAATTATGGTTGATGAAATATTCGCTTTCGCCGCTGCGATAGGCGCGGCGAGTAACGGCCACCTCGGCGTAATCGATCGCCAGGCCGCCGTCGGAATTGTCAAACACCAGCGTCACTTCGCAATAGGAGAGCCGTTTGCGCTTTTCGGTGCCGTTGAAGATAACGTCTTCCATTTTTGCGCCGCGCAGCATACGCGCGCTCTGTTCGCCAAGGACCCAGCGCACGGCATCGTTGATATTGCTCTTGCCGCTGCCGTTGGGACCGACGATGCCGGTGATGCCATCGTCAAAGACGATCTCCACCTTTTCGGCGAACGATTTGAAGCCATAGACTTCCAGTTTTTTGAGTCGCAAAGCTTTGATCCCTCATTGATCGTCCCGGCAGGTTTCCCCGCCGGGACTGTGTGTATTTCTCAATTCTCAGAATTCTTCTGCGCGAGCAGCTTAATGGCCTGCGCTGCGGCCTCCTGCTGGGCCTGACGCTTGGTGCGGCCCTGCCCCTGGCCGAGCAGTTCTCCATCGACACTGACATGCGCGGTGAACATGGGCGCGTGCGGCGGGCCTTCCACCGAGACGATCTCGTAGGAAGGCGCGTGTCCGTCCTTCTGAAGCAGCTCCTGCAGGCGGGTCTTGGCGTCCATGGCAAAATAATCCAGTTCCAGACTCGCGCGCACATCAATGGTCCGCTCCACAAGGTCAAACGCCGCCTGCCATCCGCCATCGAGATAGACAGCGGCGATGACCGCTTCCATCGCATCGGCCAGCAAAGAGGGCTTGCGGCGGCCGCCGGTGCGCTCTTCGCCCACGGAAAGGCGGATCTCTTTGCCGATCTGATATCCCGCTGCGGCCTGAGCCAGCGTTTCCTCACGCACAAGGGCGCTGCGCAGGCGGGAGAGCCCGCCTTCAGGCATTTCGGGATGCACGATATAAAGGAGCCGGCTGATGGCCAGCTCCAATACCGCGTCTCCAAGGAATTCCAGCCGCTGGTTGTCCGGCACGTGATAATCGCTGCCGAAGGAAGGATGGGTCAGCGCCGTTTCCAGCAAAGATTCATCCTTGAACCGGTAGCCCAGCCGCTGCTGCATTTCCTCAAACATTGGCTTCGAGATACTTCACGATATCGCCGACGGTGCGCACGTCTGCGAGCAGGCTGTCGTCCACGGTGATGTTGTATTCCTGTTCGATATCCATGATGAGCATCATGACGTTGGCGCTGTCGGCGCCGAGGTCTTCCACCAGGCGGGATTCCATGGTAATGGTCTTGCCGCCAACGGGCAGCTGTTCGCTGATGAGTTCGCAGATCTTTTCAAAAACCATAGTTGTTTCCTCCTTTAGTTGTTGGTTTCTTCGGTATAGAGGGCGGAGAGTTCTTCCACGCCCTGCTGGATGCGGGTGACGACGTCTCCCTGTACCATTTTGCGGGCCTGACGTACGGCGTTTTTGATGGCGAGGCCGGTGGAATTGCCGTGGGCCTTGACCATGGCGCCGTTCACGCCCAGAAGCGGGGCGCCGCCATGCTGTTCGCTGTCAAGCCTGCCCTTGAACTTTTTGAGCGAGGGCTTGACCAGAAGCGCGCCGATCTTTCCGCGAAGGGAGGAAAGCATATCCACCTTCATGAGGCCGAACATGGCGCTGGCGAGGCCTTCGGTGAGCTTGACGATGATATTTCCGTCAAATCCGTCGCAGACGACCACGTCCGCCTTGCCGTAGGGCACCTCGCGCGCCTCGATATTGCCGGCGAAGTTAAAGGCCTTCTGTTTGGACATCATGCCGTAGGTTTCCAGAGTCATCTTATTGCCCTTGGTATCCTCCAGGCCGATATTGGCCAGCTTGACCTCGGGATCGGCGATATCGAACAGAGCGCGCATATAGGCCGCGCCCATCAGGCCGAAATGCACCAGCCACTTGGGCTGGCAGTCCACATTTGCGCCGCTGTCCAGAAGCAGAAAGGGCTTTTCCGCGCCCGGATACACGACCG
>JAFQGN010000041.1 GCA_017398245.1 Clostridia bacterium
ATGCGATCAGCAAGGATATGCAGGCAAGGGGCATGCGGTTTGTGGGAACGGTGATCGTATACTCGTTTCTGCAGGCAATCGGCGCGGTGAACGACCATGAAAAGGGCTGCTTTCTGTTTGCCGGAGAGTGATTTTTGGTTGCAGAAAAATTAGGTGTGCATTACAATGTATATGAGGCCAAATATTGCGATCAGGAGTGTGATTCCAATGGCAATTCTGTGGAACGAAGCCACCCGGCATTTTAATCTGCAGGGCAAGGACTTCAGCTATGTGATGCATGTGAACGAAGAGGGCGAACTGCTGCACCTGCACTGGGGCGCGAAGCTGCCCGATGGCGATTACACCTATGTTTTGAAAAACTGCCGCGGCGTGGCGAGCTTTGACAGCCCGCAGGGCCGTACTCCGCTCGAGATGCCCACCTACGGCAAGGGCTATTACGGCGACGCCGCCCTGCGCGTGATGAACAAGGCCGGCAACGACATGGTCGTGCTGACGTATGTGAGCCACGAGATCTACGCGGGCAAGAAGCCGCTTTGCGGCCTGCCGGCTACCTATGTGGAGAGCGACGACGAAGCCGAGACTCTGGTCATCCATATGGAAGACAAGCTGACCGGCCTGAAGGTCGACATGACCTACACCGTGTTCACCGGCACCAATGCGCTGACCCGCAATGTGAAGCTCGTGAACGCCTCCGACGCCGATCTGACCATCCGCAGCTTGCCCTCTGCCTCCGTGCCGTTCTACAGCATGGATTTTGACGTGATTCATCTGCACGGCGCATGGGCGCGCGAGCGCCATGTGGAGCGCACCGCGCTGACCCACGGCGGCGTACGCATCGAAAGCTCCCGCGGTGCTTCCGGCCATGAGAGCAACCCCTATCTGTGCATGTGCGAACAGGGCGCGGACGAGTTCAAGGGCCAGGCCTGGGGCGCGAACTTCATCTACAGCGGTTCCCACCTGTGCGAAGTCGAAGCGCATAACTCCGACAACGCGCGCATGAGCCTTGGCATGAACCCGAGCGTGTTCAGCTGGCTGCTCAACCCCGGCGAGGAATTCCAGAGCCCGGAAACCGTTCTGGTCTATTCCGACAAGGGTCTCAACGGCATGAGCCAGACCTATCACAAGCTGTTCCGCACCCGCCTTGCGCGCGGCGAATGGCGCGATAAGGTCCGCCCGATTCTGGTGAACAACTGGGAAGCCACCTATTTTGATTTCAATACCGAAAAGATCCTCGAGATCGCCAAGCGCGGCAGCGAGATCGGCGTGGAACTGTTCGTTCTGGACGACGGCTGGTTCGGCAAGCGCAACCTGGACAACTGCTCTCTGGGCGACTGGGTCGTCAATGAAGAGAAGCTGACCGGCGGTCTCAAGCCCCTGGTCGACAAGATCAACGAGATGGGCATGATGTTCGGCCTGTGGTTCGAGCCGGAAATGATCTCGCCCGATTCCGATCTCTATCGCGCGCATCCCGACTGGTGCCTGCATATCGACGGCCGCGAGCGCACTGAGCAGAGGCAGCAGCTGATCCTGGACATGAGCCGCAAGGACGTGCAGGATTACGTGGTCGAGATCGTCAACGGCGTTCTGGCCAGCGCGAATATCGAATATGTGAAGTGGGATATGAACCGCAACATGTCCGAACCGCACAGCGCGCTGCTCGCCCCCGAAAGGCAGCTGGAGACCCAGCACCGCTACATGCTGGGCGTGTATTCCGTGATGGAGCGCATCACCAGCGCCAACCCGCATATTCTGTTTGAATCCTGCTCCGGCGGCGGCGGACGCTTCGACGGCGGTATGCTCTATTACATGCCGCAGACCTGGACCAGCGACGATACCGATGCGGTCGAGCGCCTGAAGATCCAGTACGGCACCTCCTTCTCCTATCCGACCAGCGCTATGGGCGCGCATATCAGCGCCGTGCCGAACCACCAGACCCGCCGCAACGCCAGCATGCATATGCGCGGCGACGTGGCCATGAGCGGCAACTTCGGCTACGAGCTGGATCTGAGCAAGCTCTCCGACGAGGACATCGCCGTTGCGGCCGAGTATGTGGAAAAGGTGAAGAAGCTGCGCGGCGTGCTGCAGAAGGGCGAATTCACCCGTCTGGTCAGTCCGTTTGAAGGCAACTACTGCGCCTGGCAGTTCATTTCCGAAGACGAGGAGCAGGTCATTCTGTGCGCGTTCCGCCGTCTGGCCGATCCCAAGTACAAGGATCCCATGGTGCAGCTCAAGGGCCTGTGCCCCTGCGCGACCTATGTGAACGAGGCGACCGGCGAAGAGATCAGCGGCGCTGCCCTGATGCACATCGGCGTGATCCCGTCCTACGCAGGCGGAGATTACTCCAGCGCCACCTATACTTTTGTCAAGAAGCACTAAGCGATACTTTTCAGGCTCTCCGGTTTGTTCCGGAGAGCCTTTCCCGTTTGTACAGGAGGAATGAGGATGGGCAGGATCATTTCGGTGAACCATGCGCATGTGTTCCCGGAAAGCGTGCGGCCGGAGGGCAGCGTGCAGGGGCTTTTACGGATCATGGACGAATGCGGCATCGCGCAGGCGGTGTGCTTTGCGCCGTTCCCGGGACAGGTTCCCGAGGGGACGGACAGAAACGAATGGCTGCGCGATGAAATACGCGGAAACGACCGGCTGCGCGGGTTCGGCACGGTGGATTTTGCGGCGGGGGATATCGCCGGGCAGGTGAAGAAGATAAAGGATCTGGGCTTTGCGGGCATCAAGGTGCACCCGGCGTATCAGAAGGTGAAGGTGGACGGGGAAGAATGCTTTGCCATGTATGAGGCGGCGCAGCAGGAAGACCTGTTCCTTTCCTTCCATACGGGCATTCACTGGTACAGGATCTCGCAGTATAACCTCCTGCTGTTCGATGAGGTGGCGTGGCATTTTCCGAAGCTGCGCTTTTCAATGGAGCATGTGGGCGGCTATTGCTTCTTCAACGAGGCCGTGGCGGTGATGCTCAACAACGGCAGGGGCGGAAAGAGCAATGTGTTCGCCGGGCTGACGAGCGTGTTTGACCGGGAAATGAACAAGTTCTGGTACCAGAGCGACGAGCGGATCAAGGACCTGATCTGGCTGACTGGAGAGAAGAATTCCATCTTCGGGCTGGATTACCCCTATAACCAAAAGGAGCGCATTGCCGAGGCAATCGCCCACGTGGAAGGGATGGACATTCCCGAAAGTGCGAAGGACGCGATCCTTGGCGGTAATCTGCGGCGGGAATTGGAATGGGAAGCCTGAATTCTGCCGCAAATTCTGCTGATTTTGACATATTTTTACGAAGCCTGTCTTTTTTGAAGGCACGATTATGGGTATACTGTCTGCATCAGTTACTTTCGAATGTTCGGGAGGAGAAGTGACATGGCGGATTTTACCAGCAATTGGAACAACGATGATTTTCTGACCATCCCCAATGCCCCTATCGGACTGATCGCAATGCCCGGCTGTGAAGAATTCGGCGCAAAGGTGAACGCGTGGCTCATGCGCTGGCACGAGCAGCAGGAAGCGCTGGAGGACACCCCTCTCTATGGCGTTCTGGGCTATAACCGCAAGGATTTTCTGATCGACGTGAAGTGCCCGCGTTTCTCCAACGGCGAGGCCAAGGGTATGATCGAAAGCTCGGTTCGCGGATATGACCTGTACATCATCTGCGATATCGGCGCATATAACATTACTTATAAAATGTACGGCAAGGATGTGCCGGTCTCCCCGGACGAGCACTTCATGAACCTCAAGCGCATCATCGGCGCTGCGGGCGGTCGTGCAAAGCGAATCAACGTCATCATGCCCATGCTGTATGAAGGCAGGCAGCACAGGCGCAGCGTGCGCGAATCTCTCGACTGCGCGATGGCCCTGCAGGAGCTGCAGAACCTGGGCGTGGATACCATCATCACCTTCGATGCACACGACCCGCGCATGGAGAGCGCTATCCCCACGCACATCGGCTTTGACAGCGTGCGTCCTTCCTACCAGATCCTCAAGGCGCTGCTGCGCGAGCAGAAGGACCTGCAGATCGACCGCGACCACATGATGATCGTCTCTCCGGACGAAGGCGCGCTGGACAGGAACATCTATTACGCTTCTGTGCTCGGTCTGGACATGGGCATGTTCTACAAGAGGCGCGATTACACCCGCATCGTCAACGGCCGCAACCCGATCATCGCGCATGAATATCTGGGCGCGGACGTGGCAGGCAAGGACATCTTCGTTTCCGACGATATTCTCGCCTCCGGCGACAGCGTGCTGGATCTGGCCCGCGAGCTGAAAAAGCGCAACGCGCGCCGCGTGTTCGCCACCGTTACCTTCGGCCTGTTCACTTCCGGCCTGGAAGCGTTCCACAAGGCGCACGCCGAGGGCCTGATCGAAAAGGTTATTTGCACCAACCTGACCTACCGTACGCCCGAGCTGAGGGAATCCCCGTGGTTCATCGAAGCGGATATGTCCAAGTACGTGTCCTACTTCATCGCTTCTCTCAACCACGATCGCTCCACCTCCAAGCTGCTCAACCCCTCTGACCGCATCCACAACCTCGTGGACCGCTATAAGAAGGAACAGCAGGAGAGCGGCATCCTGGGCTAAGAGGCGTACAAGGGGGACGATGGGGCGCCGTCGGGGGCTGCTCGCCCCCAAACCCCTCGGCAAAGGAATTTCATCCCTTTGCAATCCCATCAATGGGGTTAACTAATCTATTGTAGAATAGAAAAGACCGGCAGCGCTTACAGCGCGGGCCGGTCTTTTTGTGTTTTGTATGGCAGTGCTATAACCCTATTGGTTGTTTCTTTTCGGTGGAGGCTGGAGGACCTCCTATCTTTTTCAAAAGGGCTGTGCCGACAGACATTTGCTGCCGCTTTTCCATTGGGCGAAATAGCATTCCCCAAATAGGTTTCTTTGGGAGGGGCGCGGGGAGGGGCTTTCTTTTTCGCAAGGTCGGCTGTGCCGACAGACAATTGCTGCCGCCGACCCTTTCAACTGAATAGAATACCCCCAAACAGATTTCTTTGGGAGGGGCACGGGGAGGGCCTTTCTTTTTCTAAAGGTCGGCAGAGCCGACAGACATTGGCTGCCGCCGTCGGGCTGTGCCCGGTGACATTAGCTGCCGCCAATTCTTGCGAAGGGTAGTAAATTACCAAATACAGATTTCTTTTCGGAGAGGGTCTGGGGGAACCCTTTTCTTTTTCCAAAGAAAAGGGTTCCCCCAGCGTCCTATCATTATCTTACCCGTTGGTGCAGAACATGGATACGTCGAGCGTGGAGGCGCCGTCGCCCACGAGGGAGACCGCGCAATCGGCTGAAAACAGGCGCTTTGCGAGGGTATTGACTTCCTCGAGCGTGATGGCGTTGAGCTTTTCGATGACCTCGCTCTCGGTCTGGGTCTCGTTCAGAAGGAGCTTGCGCCGGCCGATGGAGTTCATGCGGCTGCCGGTGGTCTCCAGCCCGAGGATATAGGAGCCCTTGAGCTGCTCGCGCGCGGGCAGGAATTCTTCCATTGTCAGGCCGTTTTCGCGCAGGTCGTCCACCTCTTCGCGGATCATGCGCAAAACCTCGGGCGCGTTGTCGATAGATGCGCCGGCATAAACGGAGAGCATGCCTACGTCCGGATAGGAGGCGGGATAGGAATAGACCGAATAGGCCATGCCGCTCTCCTCACGGATGCGCTGGAACAGGCGGGAGGACACTGCACCGCCGAAGACGGTGTTCAGAATGGAGACGGGGAAGACCTCTCGCGTGCCCTGGGCGACGCCCGGCCATGCAAGGCAGATATGGATCTGCTCGGTGTCCTTTTCGCGGCGCACGACCTTGGCCGGGGGCATGACGGTGGCGCAGGAGGGCTCGGGCGCGCCGGTGCCCTGCCATGTGCCGTAGGCTTCCTCGGCCAGCCTGAGCAGCGTGTCCCAATGGTAATTGCCGGCCACGGAGAGCACGCAGTTTTCCGGCCGGTACATGCGGCGGTAGTAATCGAGAATCTGCTCGCGCGTGAGGGCCTTGAGGCCTTCTGCGGGGCCGAGGATGGGGCGGGCGAGGGCCTGTCCGTCCAGACGGGCTTCCATCAGAAGCTCGCTGACGAGATCCTCGGGCTGGTCTTCCGCCATGCCGATCTCCTCAAGCACGACGCCCTTTTCCCGGGCGATGTCCGCTTCGGTGAAGAGGGAATTGCGCACGATATCGGCGATGAGATCCATGGCCATGGGCAGGTGCTCGTCCACCACCTTGGCGTAGAAGCAGGTGCATTCCTTGGAGGTGAAGGCGTTCATGGAACCGCCGACGGCGTCCATCTCCTCGGCGATCTGGCGCGCGGTGCGCCGTTCGGTGCCCTTGAAGAGCATGTGTTCGATAAAATGGCTCACGCCGTTCTCAGGCTCGGTCTCGTAGAGGGAGCCGGATTTGACCCAAAGGCCGATGGACACGGAGCGGAAATGCGGGATGCGCTCCGCAATGATGCGCAGGCCGTTGGGCATGGTGATCTGGTCGTACATGGAAA
>JAFQGN010000366.1 GCA_017398245.1 Clostridia bacterium
CTTCCTTACCATGAGAAGAGAATTATTCTATCATATTTTGCCGCGTAGAGAAACAAAAAACGATGCCGCTCGCAAGGAACTGCATCGTTTTTCTTTGTCATGACGAGTATCCGAGGCCCATCGGCCGACGGATACGGGTTAGAGGCACCCAGCTTGCTGAACGCGGAAGCGAGTTCCGGAGGGCCGTTCGCCCGAACGGAACGCCTTTAGCTTACGCGAAGCGAAAGGGGCGCGGGCACGGCCCGCCTTTAGGAAAAGAAAAAGGTCTCCCCCGGGCCCCCTCTAAAAAGAAACCGACTGGGAGGACTTGAATTATATCGGAAGGTTCGGCGGCAGCATATATCAGCAGGCGTAAAAGAAAGGCCGCGCCTGATCCTACTCACAAGAAACCGATGAGGGAAATGATACCCGCAACGGAAGGCGCGGGTGCAAGGGAAATGGGATTTGGGTCGGGCGGGACTGCCGGTGGCAGGATGTGCGAAAAAAATCGCAGAAAGGTATTGACAAATGAGAGAGGTTCTGTTAGAATATCACTTGTCGCCGAGAGCGACAGCACATATCGCGGGGTAGAGCAGTCCGGTAGCTCGTCGGGCTCATAACCCGGAGGTCGAGGGTTCAAATCCCTCCCCCGCAACCATGTGGCGGCGTAGCTCAGTTGGCCAGAGCAATCGGTTCATACCCGGTCGGTCAGCGGTTCGAATCCACTCGCCGCTACCAAGACCCGAACGTGAAAACGTTCGGGTCTTTTCCTTTTTCTTGGAATTCCGTGCGGCGGCGCCGGTTGCGCAGAGAGGTTGGCAAAAGTTTGCTGCAGGGATGAAACGGTTGGGAACGAATCAGCCGTGAAAAAGGTTTGAAACGGAGCCGTCTGCGAAAAAAACGGAAATTTTCAAAAATGCTCAACACTTCGGCCTTTTCATTCGTTTTATTAGCGAAAGGCAAAACAAGGAGCGAAGAGATGATCGAACGACTGTACCAGAGCCTGTTTGGGGAGCTTTCCGCCTGGTGCGCGAGCATGACGGGCGATAAGGCCGAGGCGGAGGAGATCGTGCAGGAGGCGTTCCTGCGCGCGATGGCCCATCGGGCGGTGCTGGAAGGGCTTAAGCCTGCGCAGCAGCGCGCGTGGCTGTACCGCACGGTCAAAAACATCTTTCTGGACCGGCGCAGGCGCGCAAGGCGGATGACCTCGCTCGACGCGCTGGAGGAGCAGGGGTTCGATTTTGCGGCGATGGACGACGCGGCTGTGCAGGCTGAGATCGTATCTTTGCTGGAATCGCTGCCCGATATCGAGGGCACGCTGTTCGCGCTGCGGTATCTGCAGGGGTACAATTCCAGCCAGATCGGCCGACTGTTCTCGCTTTCACCGGCCACGGTACGCTCCAAGCTCGCTTCTGCCCGAAGAAGACTGAAAGAAATGATGGGAGGCTGAAACCATGTTTGAAAAGAAGAAGCTGATGATCAACTGCGAAGTATGCGACGCGCGCAATATGGCGCAGGAGGATTATGCAGGGTACGAAAGTATTTTGCTCAACGCGGAGATCATGCTGGTGAACGAACGGGCGAAGGGCGTGCTCGCCCAACTGCCGGTGACGGCGAACGTGGAGGAGACCATCAGCCTGCCGGAAGGGATCGATTTTGACGTACGCACGATCAACGGCAGCGCGCAGCTCGGCGCGGACAGCACGGTTTCCGAAAATACGATCCTTTTGGTGAACGGAAAGCTGCAGCTGCTGCCGAGCGCGCAGCAGGCGATCGAAAAATGCTACAAGGTGATCGTAAACGGCGCGCTGCGCTGCCCCAAGAGCATGGAAGGATGTTTGGGCAAGATCAACGTGAGCGGCGCGACCGAGATATACCCGGACGAGGCCGTGGCGCTGGAGAGCGGATTCACGATGGACCGCTACTTCCCCCTGCGCGCAAGGCAGGATGCGGTATACTGGGCGAGCAAGCGCATTATAGTGGCCGACGAGGCGATCGACGTGAGAAAGCTGGCGGCCAAGAACGTGAGCTTTATCACGCAAGAGCTGGTCGCGCCGGAAGCGCTGGTGGAGGAGCTTGCGCCGCTGTTCAATGCGGATGCGAAATTCGAAGTGGCGCCGGAGGGATTCGCGCTGGTGCCTGAGGACGCTGTGCTGGACGAGCTGCTGCTGGAAAAATACGGGAAGAAGCTGTATGTGCTGGGCGATCTGGAGATCCCTGCCGGTTCAGCCGGGCTGCTTGCACAGATAGATAAGTTGAAGGTGACGGGAAGCGTTGTGCTGACCAAGGCCGACAAGCCCGCACTGGACGCGCTGCGGGCCGAGGTCGGCTCGATCGACTTTGTGAAGGGGAAGATCGTGGGCAACGCCGTTTCGGCGACGATCGACAGGAAGCTGCTCGACCACGCGCCCGATGGCGTGACAATCAAAAACGCGGCCATGATCAACATCCATGCCGATATCACGCCCGAGGAGATCCTGGAGAAGCTGGATATCAAGAACGCCGCGGTGATCAACTGTTCGCCCGGGCAGCGCAGCGCGGTGGAGATGGTAACGAAAAACTGCGCGCAGATCCACTCCGGCGACGGCGACGGGCAGGAAGGTGCGCTGGGCGGAATACTGGGCGATGTGATCGGCGGCGTGAAGGGCATGCTGGGCACGAAGATCGTGAACGCGGAAACGCATGTGCTGTAAGAGAAGGCGTTTTCTAAAGCTGCGGCGCAGGGGCTGTGGCCTTTGCGCCGTTTGCATACACGGTATTTTGCTAAGCGGAAGGGAGACAAAGCGATGAACAAGAGGGAAAAAGCGGAGATCGCGCGGGATCTGCCGGAGCATATGGAGATATTCGCCGGTATTCTCAGGAACAACATGCGCTTTGAGCAGGCCGGGCCGCAGGGGCTGGAATACGACTTTGCATGTGAAGAATACGAGGTTTTGCGGCGGGAATACCGCATTGGCGAGATCGCGGGCCGGGGGACGGATCTGCAGCGGGCGCGCAGGCTGATGCATCATTTTGCGCCGGGGCTGACGCACAAGGGGGATTACGACAACCACGTTGCATGTAATGCGCTGGATCTGCTGGCGTACAGCTTTGGGAAGCCGGAAAACGGTATAAACTGCCTGAACAAGGCGAAGATATTGCAGGAATGCTGCATGGCGCTGGGCATTTATGCGCGGCGGATGCACATCAGGCCGTATTCGCCGTATGATATGGATTCGCATGTGGTGACGGAGATATTTGACCGGAAGCTGTGGAAATGGGTCATGATCGACTGCACGTATGATGCGATTTTTGTGGACGCAAAGGGAACGCCGCTGAGCTGCATGGAGATGCGCAGAGCGCTGGCCGCGCGCGAAGTGTGCAGCGCTCTGGTCGCACGGCAGCCGAAGGGAGACGTGGAAAGGCTGGCCGCGCGTAATGCGGAATTGAACGCCTATTTTGCCAAGAACCTGTTTATCATCGGCTGCGACCGGCGCAGTACGTTTGGAGAAAGGGGAGGGCAGCTGTACGCCGTTCCGCAGGGGTTTGATATGCGGGAGCAGGCGATTGCCGGGGCGGAATACCGGATGGCCCTGCAGGAGGACGGCGGGCAGAAGGAGCTTTGGCAGGAGTGGCTGCGGCAATTGGAAAAGATTGAATATACTGCGATTTCTGTGGCTGAGCTGGAAGCGCCGCCCGTTGGATGAGAGCCTGCGCAGAGGGATGCTGAAGCGGCTTTGGCGCTCCTTTTGGATAAACCTATGGCTTGGGATTGGGAAAAAGCCCTGCCCGTGCATGGCGCGCGGGCAGGGCTTTTGTTGTAGGTTACGGGGCGATGTTCTGGAACAGATCGCCGTTGCGGGTATCCGGGCCGACGGCGGTATAGTACAGGCCGAAGCGGTAGGGGTCGTGCGAAAGGCCGAGGGAATAGCGCACCCAGCGCTGCTGGCTGCGGTGGAAGGAATAGGCGATGCGGCTGATATCGTAGCCGGTCAGAGAGCCGAAGCCCTCGATAGACTGATCCCAATCGAAGTTGATCTCGTTTTCCTCGTACAGGTGGATATAGAGCTTTTTGGCCTGCCAGACGCCGTACTCCTGCGCGGAGGCCGGGTGGTAGGCGGGGTCGGCGGCCAGTTCGACGGCCTTGGCCGTACATTCGGCGACCACCTTGTGCTGGTTGTTGTCGTATTCGCCTTCGAAATCGTGCGTCAGCACGACTTCCGGCTTGTAGCGGCGGATCTGCTCGACCAGAGCCTGCACGACGGGATCTTCGCCGCCCCAGTATTTGTAGGCGGCGGATTTCGAATCGATAATGCCGTCGCGCATGCCGATGAAGACGGGGTAGTTGTCCATTCCCGCAGCCCAGAGGCCGTTGAGCGCCTCGGAATAGCGCTCGCGCCCGCAGTTGACCATGTAGACCAGGCCGATCTCCTTGCCCTGCGCGACGGTGTGCGGGATCATTCCGCCGAAGAAGAGGTGCTCGTCGTCCTGATGGGTGGAGACCAGCATCAGGTCCCATTTATCGGCCGTTTCGCGCCAGATCTGCACGGAATCGGCGCGCTTTTCCTGCTCGACGACCAATAGTTCGGAGATGAAGCCGTCGTTTTCCGGTATGGAAACAGTGAAGGAAGCAGCTTTTTCCGGCAAGGGGTACCACGCGTGCAGCGGGGTGAAGGTTGTGTCGTCGATCAGGATCTCGGAACAGAGGGAGCCAGAGGAATCGAAAGAGGCGATGCGCGCATAGGAGGGCATGATCTGCCAGTTGATGGAGATACCTTCCGCTGCGCGGCCCTGCGGCAAAGTGACGGTCATGCTCTCCTCGCCCTCTTCGTTGCCCCAGCCGGACCAGTCGCGCCCGTCGGACCAGACCCAGATGCGGTCTTCGGCGCAATCGAAAACGCAATCGGCGTTCATATTGGCCGGAGCGACCAGCTCGCCGGCGATGAAGATGCGCTGATCGAAGGCTGTGCAGGAACCGTAGGCGGAATGCGC
>JAFQGN010000367.1 GCA_017398245.1 Clostridia bacterium
CCCGAAGCGCATGACGCTTCGGGGACGAGCTTTCAGCGTGTCGAAAAAGTATTTCGACACGCTGAAACAGGTTTTTCAAACTTCCAAAAAAGTTTGAAAAACCCAAGGATAAAACGTGAAGGGGGCCCTTTGCCAGGGGCCTTTGGCCCCAGCACCACAACCCCCGCTACTCTGTCGCGCAAGCCTGTATCATGGTTTTTTGACAGACTGAAAGCTCGTCTCCGAAGCGCATGACGCTTCGGGGACGAGCTTTTATGACTTTTTCAGTGCAGCTTTTTGATGCGCTTGCGGTAGCTCAAGAGGATGATCCCCACCGTCAGCACCACCAGCGCCGCCAGCAGCAGGGCAATGGCGGTGAGGTCCACATTCGACCCCACCTCCGGCAGGCTCGCAGCCGCCGGGTAGAGGGCCACTTCCGGCTCCGTCACCGGCAGATTGGGCGTTTCCGGGGCGGAGAGGCAGACCCAGCCGGAATTCTGGTAGAAGTAGCCCACATAGCCCCAGTCGTTGCCGAATTCGTCGGTCCAGACCTGCCGGAAGCTCAGCACGTCCTCGGTGCCCATGCTCTTCATGTTCCAGGGGGCGGTGGCGGTGCCGGGCAGCTCCCAGAGGTAAGCCGCCTCGTAGGAGGCCAGATTCAGGGTCGCCGGGGCTTCCGGCTTCCACATTTCTTCCTTGTGCTCGGCCATAAAAGCTTCGTGGTCGTAATCCGGGCTCAGGCTCTCCAGTCTGATCCAGCCGTCTTCAAAATGGAGCTCCCCCTGATTGTCGTAATAATTCACCAGACCCCAGCCCTGCCAGCTGTAGCTCACATAGACATTGCTGCCGTTATAGAGATACTCAGCGGGCCTTTTGTCCTTCGGCGTGGGGTAGACGGCCACATAGCCCTCGCTGCCGTTTGCCAGATAGCTGCGATCCACATACTCGCACTCCTCGGCATGGCTCTTATAAAAATTGTTCTCCGGCTCCCAGATCACATCCGCCGCCGCAGAGCAGCAGAAGCTCAGCACCACAAGGCTCAGCAGCAGGCACAGCAGATTCTTTTTCATGACAGTTACTCCTTTCACAGCAAGGCGGAAACCAGCAGCCCCAGGGTGTAGGACAGGGCGTTGGCACACAGGGAAAACAAAAAGGGACGGGAAAATTCTTCCGGGCAGCGGCGGTAGAGGCTGCCCTCCACCAGCACCGCCAGCCCTTCCAGCAGGGGGATGAGATACCAGTCCGGCAGGGCGGTATACTGCCGCCAGCAGAGGGTGCAGAATACCACCGGGGGATTGGTGAGCACATTGACCAGCAGGAGCAGCAGCATGCCCCGCCGACCAAGCCCCCGCAGCAGACCGAAGGCCCCCTCAAACAGCAGCGTCAGCAGCAAAGACAGTGCCAGACTCAGCAGCCAGCCCCTCATGCTTCCCGCCTCCCGAAGCAGGGCAGCAGCAGCCCGAGGGACAGGGCCGTGCCCATGGCGCAGACCCAGACATTTCCCGCAATGCCGCCGAAGCGGCCCAGCCAGCTGGGAGCATAGCCCAGAAAGAGGGCGAAAGTGAGCAGGCCAAAGGAAAAGCCCGGGGCCTCCGGCAGCAGCGCCGCCGCGCCCCGCAGGGTCATGGGCATGGACATATTAAACAGCAGCACCGCCGCGAGACCTGCCAGCGGCTGCTCCGCCCAAAGGAAGAGGAGGGCGGCAAGGCCCAGGGACAGGCAGGCGGCCCGGCGCAGCCCCAGCCGGTCGGCCAGATAGCCGCCGCCGGTCTTGCCCAGCACCACGCAGCAGGCAAACAGAACTGCACAGAGACCCGACTTCCAGGGAAAGGTAAAGAGGAAGCCCAGAGCCGAGCGCAGGCACACCACCAGAAACAGGCACAGCAGGCAGGCTGCCCCCCTCCCGCCGAGGCTGACGCGCCCCGTCCGCCGGGGCTGTCCGCCGGGGCAGAGGAGCGCGATGACAAGGGCGCTCAGCAGCAGTCCCGCCAGGGGCAGAGCCGGAGGCAGGCGCCCCGCCTTCCCCCAGAGGGTGCCCAGAAAAATGCCCATGGCGCCGGGGGACACGAAGAGGCCCAGGGGCCCCGCCTTTTGGGGATGGGCCCCCAGCACCGCCACGCCGCCGCCCACATGGAACAGGGCGTTGCCCAGCCCCGCGCAGACGCAGAGGGCCGTGGGGCTCAGACCCGGGATAAAAGCCAGTGCCCCCAGGACGCAGCCCGCCGCAGCCGGGACGGGCCCCTGCCTGCCGAAGCGGTCCAGCAGCAGACCCAGCGGCATCTGCAGGGCAAAGGCGCAGAAATTATAGTACAGCAGCGCCAGATGCCAGCTCCCGTCCCCCGGCATGCGCCGGAAGATGAGGAAGGCACAGGCGAAATCCATGAGAAAGTGACCCAGGGCGTAGACCGGGGTCAGCCGTCCGCGTTTCATGGCCGCTCCCTCCCGGGCCTCAGCCCTCCGCCTGGGCGGCCACGGCGGCTTCGGTGGCCTTCATGGCGCTCAGGGTCTCCTCCAGCAGCCGGTCCAGCTCCCAGCCCAGCAGCTCGGCTCCCTGCCGGATCACATCCCGGGAGCAGCCGGCGGCAAACTTCTTATCCTTGAATTTCTTCTTCAGGCTGCTCAGCTCCATATCGGCGCAGCTTTTGCCGGGGCGCATCAGGGCGGCAGCGCCGATGAGCCCGGTGAGTTCATCGCAGGCGAAGAGCACTTTTTCCATGAAATGCTCCGGCTCCACCGGGCTGCAGCTGCCCCAGGCATGGCTGCACACCGCGTGGATGAGCTCCTCCGTGCAGCCGGCGGCAGCCAGCAGCTCCGGGGCCTTCAGGCAATGCTCTTCCGGCCACTGCTCAAAGTCGATATCGTGGAGCAGGCCCGCCATGGCCCAGAAGTCCCGGTCTTCCCCGTACTGCCCGGCAAAATGGCCCATGACGGCCTCCACCGTCAGGCCGTGGCGCAGGTGAAAGGGCTCGTGATTATAGGTCTTCAGCAGCCGGAGGGCTGCTTCTCTGCTGATTCCACTGTTCATTTCTCTGTCCGGGGGCGCGCCCCCGCTCCTTTCCTTCCGGCAGGGCGATGCCCCCCGGCTGTGTATACAGCTATTATAAAGCCCGCCCGGGCAGGCCGCAAGACCCCGGGGCGTGGGAAATGCTTCAAAAATGTGACCTTTGCAACGTGATTTTTTCCGCCCGGTCTGTTATAATATAATTATAGAAAAACAATTCGGCTCACGACAGGAGGAAGCAGCATGAAACTGAAAGATAAGATCGCCGTCGTCACCGGTGGCAGCCGGGGCATCGGCCTTGCCACCGTAAAGAAATTCCTGGCCGAGGGGGCCACCGTCATCCTCTGCGCCAGCAGCCCCGCCTCCGCCGAAAAGGCGGTGCAGAAGCTGAAGGAGGAGCTGCCCGACGCCTCTGTTTACGGCATCAGCCCCAACCTGAGCAGCCTGGACTCCGTGACGGAGGCCTTTGACGCCCTGGTCGGGCGCTTCGGCCGGCTGGACATTCTGGTGAACAATGCCGGCATCAGCGAAAGCACCGCCTTCACCGACTATGACGAAGCTCTTTTTGACAAGGTGATGGATCTGAACGTGAAGGGCGTGTTCAACGCCAGCCGCGCCGCCAGCGAGCATATGATCCGCCAGGGGGCGGGGGTCATCCTCTCCACCTCCTCCATGGTCAGCATCACCGGCCAGCCCAAGGGCATGGCCTACCCCACCTCCAAGTTCGCCGTCAACGGCATGACCCTGTCCCTGGCCCGGGAGCTGGGCCCCAAGGGCATCCGGGTCAACGCCGTGGCGCCCGGCATCATCGAAACGGATATGATGAAGGCCGTGCCCAAAGAGGTCATCGAGCCCATGATCCGGCAGATCCCCCTGGGCCGGCTGGGCCAGCCGGAGGACATTGCCAATGCCTTCGCCTTCCTGGCTTCCGACGATGCCGCCTACATCAGCGGTGTCACCCTCAGCGTGGACGGCATGGCCCGCACCTGAAAAGGTAAA
The DNA here is from genome assembly GCA_017398245.1 of Clostridia bacterium. The sequence goes on from JAFQGN010000367.1 coordinate 3,980, forward strand.
ACCGCACGAAAATGGAGCGAAGCAGAGCGTAGTCCAGGCAGGAAAACATGGATTTGCCCCATATTGCAAACGCAATATGGGGCAAACTGTATGCAGCCGATGACGGAGATATTTTTTGTTGGTTTGAGGCGCTTTTTTGCAGCGCTCCTTGGTGGAACGCAAGAAAAAGCAACGATAAACCGGCGAAAAACGGCCTGTCAGCGGGCTATGGTTTCTTGCGAGGACGAAGCAAAAAGGGTTCCGGCGGTATTTTTCATCCAAAGGAACATTGCAGCCCTGCTATGGCGTGCGCGTGGTGTCCCGGGCGGCCTTGCCCCGGAAAAAGTCCCGCAGCTTCACCTCTTCCCCTCGGCGTGCTTTTTTCACATTGCCGTAATTCTTCCCGAACACCAGCAGGCCCATACAGCCCGCCAGCAGGGTGGCTGCCAGGGCGTGGCTGCGCAGACCCGTGAACACGGGAAAGAGGAGGGAAGCGGAGGCCGGCATGGCCACGGCATAATCCAGCAGGAACATGAGCAGGATGCCCAGCACCAGCAGGGCCAGGAACATCCAGTGATCGTAGGCCAGCACCATGCCGCCGAAGGCTGCAAGGCCCTTACCGCCCCGGAATTTCAGATAGAAGGGGAAAATATGCCCCAGCACGGCGCCGCAGCCCGCCAGCAGACCCGCCAGCTCCAGCTCCGGGAAGAACTGCGCGGCAGCCCGGGAGGCCAGAAAGGCCTTGGCAATATCAAAGACCATGACGAAAACGCCCCAGCCCTTTCCAAGGAGCAGCAGGGTGTTGGTGGCGCCGTAATTCCCGGTACCCCGGCGGCGGAACTCGGCCTTTTTCAGCCTGGACAGCAGCGCGGCGGGATTCAGCACCCCCACCAGATAGCCGAGAAGCAGACAGAACAGAACTTGCATGCATGGGCCTCCTTTCCCGCAGTTGGCCGGAGCGCAGCGCCCCGTCTGCAGATATGATACCACGGCTTCCGCGGCGGGGTCAACGCGCAGGGCGCAAAAAGGCCGCGGCGGGGTCAACGCGCAGGGCGCAAAAAGGCCGCGGCGGGGTCAACGCGCAGGGCGCAAAAAGGCCGCGGCGGGATATCCCGCCGCGGGCCTTTTATGTAAAAAACTTACTCTTTCTCGGTCAGCAGGCTCTCGATCACGTTGCCGTTCTCGTCGCGCTTGATGTGCATATCCACTTCGATGAGGTCCTTCAGGCACAGCTCCGTCACCATTTCTCTCTGGCAGGTGGGGAACTGCTTCAGGGCCATGTGGAAGACCAGGCACTTGCGGCAGTTGCCGTAGAAGGGGCAGCGCTTGTTCCAGCAGGTGCACTTCATCTTCTCCGCCGTGGCGCCGGCCTTGAACGCCACCTTGGCGTCGCCCCGCATCACCACAGGGGGATGGGTGCGCCAGTAGTCGGGCTTCAGCTGATCCAGAAAATCGGGCACCTGGATGGATTCATCTTCCATCAGATGCTTCATGCTGGGGGGAGGAGGCGGCGTTTTCCCATCCATGGGGGGCATTCCGTTCATCGGGGGCATACCATTCATGGGGGGCATACCATTCATGGGGGGCATACCGTTCATATCTGTTTCGTCGGCCATGATGACAGATCCTTTCTTTCGGAGTCCTCGGAGGAGGTCGCTCCGTGTTTTCCTGTAAACTAATAAAGTATTATCATAATTATGCGACCTTTTCAACCCATAGGCACAAACTTGTCTAAAAATTTTTCTTCCTTTTTGTGCAATATGCTGTGATTTTACCCTGTATGCTTGTTAGAAAAGACGGAATGGATAGCCACTAAACAATATATTTTCCATAAATTCCGGGGCCGGAGGGGGCGGGGCGGCGGCTTCTGTCCGGGGTGAAGACGTTTTTTCTTGACCCGGGGCGGGCGGGTGATAAGATAGAGGTATCAAAGCGCGCGGGCCGCTCCGGCGGCAGCGCAGCAAAACGGGAGGAATGACCATGAGCAAGACATTGGTAGCCTGCTTTTCCGCCGGCGGCGTCACCGCCGATGTGGCCCGGCAGCTGGCCGACGCCCTGGGCGCCGGACTGTACGAGATCCGGCCCGAAGTGCCCTACAGCCAGGCGGATCTGGACTGGCGGGATCCCCAGTCCCGCAGCAGCATCGAGATGAAGGACAAGCGCTTCCGCCCGGCCATGGCGGACCGGGACGCGGAGCTGGACGGGGTGGACACGGTGTATCTGGGCTTCCCCATCTGGTGGTATGTGGCCCCCACCATCGTCAACAGCTTTCTGGAAGCCTACGACTTTTCCGGCAAGACCATCGTCCTGTTCGCCACGGCGGGCAGCAGCGACTGGGGCAATACGGCAGCGGAGCTGGTGCCCAGCTGCCCCGGCGCCGTCATCCGGGAGGGAAAGGTCTTCCGGGGCCGATTCGGTGCGGAGGATGTGAAGCGCTGGCTGGAGAGCCTGTAAAAAGGCCATCCGGCAGCCGGAGTCAAAGATGCGCAGGCCCCGCAGCCAAGAGCTGCGGGGCCTCGGTTTGCGGCATCGCAATCGTTTGCCGCGCCATAAGAAAAAGGCCGCCCGGTGGGGCGGCCTTTGAGTCTGTCGAAAAACCATGATAAAGGCTTGCGCGACAGAGTAGCGGGGGATGTGGTGCTGGGGCCAAAGGCCCCTGGCGAAGGGCCCCCTGCACGTTTTATCCTTGGGTTTTTCAAACTTTTTTGGAAGTTTGAAAAACCTGTTTCAGCGTGTCGAAATACTTTTTCGACACGCTGAAAGGCCGCCCGGTGGGGCGGCCTTTCTTCTTTTGGGGATGTTTTTCGGGCGGCGGCTTTTGCGTGCGGCTTTGCGCACCGCGGCACGCGGGACCGTTTTGGCCCCGATGCGGCGCAAGAGGCAAAATCCGCTTACTTGCCGCCCATATCCTTGCCCTTCTTCTCCTTGCCGTCTTCGCCCAGCGTGAGGGTCTTCGGCTTTGTCGGCAGGGACCGGCTGCGCGGGCGGGCTCTCTGCGGCTCTTCGCTGAAGAGCTCATCCAGCGTGACGCGCTCTCTGGCCGGCTTTTCGTTTTTCTCAACGTCGGTCAGCTCTTGCTGCGTCTTTTCCGCTGCCTCCCGCTCTTTCTGGGTGCCCGGCAGCGAATTTGCGCGGCCGCGCTGCTTCGGCACGTCGGCGTTTTCCATCTCATCGAGGGCGATCTTCTCGCGCACCGGCTGCTTTGGCGCCGTTTCAGCGGCTTTCGGGGCTGTCTCGGGACCGCGGGATTCCGGCACGTCGGGGCTGCGCATCTCGTTGATACGGCGCTCCTCAGGTGCCTGCGCTGCGGCCTCGGGTGGCTGCTGCGCTCTCTGTGCCTGATACTGCCTGTTGGCGTTGGCAAACACACGCTTTGCCACGCTCTCCTGTACGGCGCGCTGGCGGGCTTCCCGGTCGGGGTCGTTCTGCCAGAGGGCATCCATCTTATCGGCGCGGGTCTCGATCTTTGTCCGGCCAAGGTCGAATGCGCGGCGCACGGCGTTGTGCTCGCTGCGCTTTTCCAACTCGTCGAGGCTGTGCATATTGAGCTGCAGCGGCGAAACGCGCACGGTGAGCACGCCGTTTTTATCCGGCTCGAGCATACCGATCTCGATGCGGTGCTCACCGGATATCAGCTGCGCAAGGGCGTCGCGCTGCATGCGGGTATCTGCGGTCGCCGGAGTATCGGCAAATTTGTCGGCATAGAATTCACGCATGCTCTTGCCGTCGATGAAGACCATATCCTGCATCTCAAGGCCGTTCTCCTCCATGAGATCCCTTGCCGCACGGTTGGAAAATGCTGTACCGATCAGCGCATGGAACATGTTGCCGGCCTCATATCCCTCCGGATCCCGGACGGTGCCGTACAGCGCGGCGGCGGCGGCCTGGGGCACGGTAACGCGAACGGTCGGATCCAGGGTTTTGCCGCTCTTCGCTGCCATGCTCTGCTTGTAGTGCTGCAAAGCGCTCTCCACCTGCAGCAGCGTATTGGGCATCAGCATTGCGTCGCGGTTGCGCATCGTAAGCGCATCGATCTGGCCCCAGGACTCATTCAGCCCGTTGGCCGACAGCGCATAGGACGCCAGATAGCTGTTAAAGTTGCTCACCACGCCGTAGTTGATCAGTTCAAAGCAGCGCTTGGCCTCGGGTGTATTGTAGCGCGCTTCCAGATAGCCGTGGTTTTCTTTGGCCTTTGTGCCAATGGTCTGATTATAGCGGACGGCTTCCATCAGGCGCAGCATATCCCGCTCGCTCCGGGTGAGCTGATCGGGGCCTGTGCGCGCGCCGGTATCCTTACCCTGCAGGCAGGAATAATCCAGCGCCATGGGATCGAAGGTGTCCACTTTGTCGTAGAACATATCCAGCGCGGCTTTTCTGCCCTCGGGGCCGCTGTAGTAGAGGCGGGCGTACTGCTCGCCCGCGATCGCCGCTTCTTCCGGCGTGGCGCCCATGTCGATCGTGACCATCTCGGCGAAATCGCGGGTATCGTTTGTCGAGCGCTTGTGCTCGTGTCCCAGCTCCGTGGCCGTGGCTCTGGCAGCCGTACCGGCTGCGACGCGCAGCTCGGCGCGTTTTTTTATCGCCGCCATCAGCTGCGGCGAGAAGATCGGATCCGCCAAAAATGCGGCAGGCGCTTCCCGCTCGGCGGCGTTTTTGCCCAGGGATGCCGCCACGTGCTCAACATTCTCCCGGCGCAATGCCTGCTGGTGCATGGCATGCAGTTCTTCCAGATGGCGGTCGTAGCGCGAGAAGATGCCGGCCTGATGGGCATAACGCTCGGCCGCTTCCACCTTGTCCTGCAGGATGACCTGCGCGGCCACGTCCGTTTCGGGGGCATTGCTCAGCGCACGTCGTTCCGTTTCGGCATAGGCGCCTGCCAGCTGCTGACGCTCGGCGGCGGAAACGCCCTTCGGCTCCTGCAGCACTTCGGCAAAGCGCTCCAGCTGCTGCACGCGCAGGAGCTGGTCGATGTAGTTTTGCGCGGCTTCGGCGTTTTGGGCGCGCACTTCGGCGCTGCCCGGCGCAGCCTCATCCTGCTGGAAGGCGAGGAATTCCCGGGCGATGCGCAGCTGCTCGGCGCCGTCAAGTGCCTGCAGCGCATCCTGGGTCAGGGGGCCGGCTTCGAGCCCGGCAAGGAGCGCCTCGGCCTGCGCCGCTGCAGCGCTTACAAACAGGCCGCTGACCGCTTCCAGTTCGTCCGTTTCCCGGGCGACGGCTTCGCTCACGCTGCCGAGCAGCGCCGTACCGCCGGCTTCGATCTGACTTGTGCGTATCGCGTGGGCATTCTGGGCGTTCTCCAGCTGCATGCGCGTTCCCAGCGACCTGTTGCTGCACTCACGCGCATACGCTTCATGTTCCGCTTCCGGCAGACCAAAGGCATGGACCGGCGCTGCCGGTACATACGTCACACCGCGTTCGGCGGCCATCTGGTTCAGCCGCTCCTCTTTTCCGAAGCTGCGCAGCGCCTGCATCAGGTGATAGCGTTCGCGCATGGCGTTATCGTAGCCGGCGACGGTAGTCTGCGAGTCCTTCGAGAAGGCGAAATACTCCGGCCGCAGATTCACCGCCTCGGTGAGCACGCGGAAGGTCTTGGACAGCGCCGCGCTCAACGCGATACTGTCGTATGGGGTTTTCGCATCCAGCGTCTCATCGGCAAAGCTGTGCAGCATCTGAATATTTTCGGCATACTCCTGCTGCATGGTCTTCGGCAGATGATCCAGCGACACCTTCGCACCTTCGATATACGCCAGCGTATCCCGCAGATCCTGCCTGTTCTCATGGACGGGAAGCTTGCCGTCAATGCCCAGGGCAAAGATGTTCTTTGCACTGGCGATGACGGCCATATCCTTTACATAGCGTTTTTGCAGCTCGATGGACTTATCGATCTCCAGGATGCGCTGCAGGGCCTCTTCCCGGGTCTCGGGCGGCAGATAGTTGTGGGGGTCCATCCACCATTCCGGCGTGACCGGCTCAATGGTACCGCCGTGCACCTCGATGCCGTCCTTCTCACGGGCCTCGGCCTCGATGGCCCGTATGTAGAGCTCATCCGGCACCTGCACCACACGGTCGCCCATGGCTTCGATCTCGGCCTCGCGGGCGGTCATGGCCTCGGGAGCGGCCAGATCGCGGAGCGGCCACCGGTCCAGGGCAGTCTTATAGGTACCGGCGTAACGCCCCACGCAGTCGTGGAGTTCTGCTTTCAGCTGTTCGGACAGATCGACGGCGGCGACGGGGTCTTCCGCCGCAACAAATCGGTCGCGGTCTGCCGCGGTGATGCTGCCGGCGCGCACCGCTTTATCCAGCACGGCGCGCCGCTCTGCCTCGGGCACATTGAGGTCAAGCCTTTTTTCGAGATACGTTTCGTAAACCTCATGGCGCTTATACGCCGGTTTGACCTCGTTGTTGCGCATGCGTTCCAGGGTTTCACGCGCTGCAATATCAAAATCAAAGGGAAGGTTTTCCGTCAGTCTTTCGATGTCTCGCCAAAGCAATGCGGATGCGGGATCCGCAGCCTGCGCGATCATACGGTCGGTACGCTGCTGCGCATCGATATACTGCTGCGCCCGCTCCTGCTGCTGCTGGAGGATCCCGCGTTCCCGCTGGATCTGTTCATTCTGTGCCAGAGGCACGCGCAGCGCTTCGTCGGCTGCTGTGCGCACGGCGCTGAGATCGCTGACGACAGCGGGAGGCGCATCCTCCTCCTGCGCGTGCGCGCCCTTGATGAACGCCGCCTCGTTGGCGCGGCTGCGCGCCTGCATGGCGCTCTCCAAATTCGCATGGGCAAACACACGCTTTGCCACGCTCTCCTGAACGGCGCGCTGGCGGGCTTCCCGCTCGGGGTCGTCCTGCCAGAGGGCGTCCATCTTATCGGCGCGGGTCCCGATCTTTGCTGCGCCGAAATCGAGTGCGCGGCGCGCGGCGTTGTGTTCATTGCGCTTTTCCAGCTCATCCATGGCGTGCAGGTTGAGCCGGACGGGCGAGACGCGCACGGAGAGCACACCGTTTGCATCCGGCTGCAGCATGCCGATCTCCACGCGGCGATCGCCGGACACCAGCAACTGGAACGCATCCTGCTTGATGCGATCTTTGCTGGGCGCGGCACGCCTTTCGTCGTAAAGTTCGCGCATGCTCTTGCCGTCGATGAAGATCATATCCTGCATCTCAAGGCCGTTTTCCCGCATCAGGCGCTTCGTGCCATCGTTGGTGAACAGTGCGCCGATGCTTGCATCGAACATGCCGCTGCCTTTCCAGCTATGGGGCTCCCGGATCGCTTCGTACATCTTGCCGGCAGTTGGGGCAGGCATCGTGGCGTGGATCGTCGGATCCGTCTTTTCCCCCGCCATGGACGCCATGACCTGCTTATAGTGCTGCAGGGAGACCTCGGCGCTCATGGTCATTTCGTGCATGATCGACTCATCGCGTATCGCCAGTGCCTGTTCACGCATGGGAGACCAGTCATTATCGAGACTGTTGGCCACCAGCACACACATGGTGATGTAGGTGTTCATGCTGTTCATGATGACGCCGTAGTTGATCATGTCATAGCGCTGCAGCGCCTCGGGCGTGTTGTAGCGCGCTTCCAGATAGCCGGGGTTTTCTTTGGCCTTTGTGCCAATGGTCTGATTATAGCGGACGGCTTCCATCAGGCGCAGCATATCCCGCTCGCTCTGGGTGAGCTGATCGGGGCCTGTGCGCGCGCCGGTATCCTTACCCTGCAGGCAGGAATAATCCAGCGCCATGGGATCGAAGGTGTCCACTTTGTCGTAGAACATGTCCAGCGCGGCTTTTCTGCCCTCGGGGCCGCTGTAGTAGAGGCGGGCGTACTGCTCGCCCGCGATCGCCGCTTCTTCCGGCGTGGCGCCCATGTCGATCGTGACCATCTCGGTGAAATCGCGGGTATCGTTTGAATCGCGGTTGTGCTCGTGTCCCAGCTCCGTCGCCGCGGCTCTGGCAGCCGTACCGGCTGCAGTGCGCAAATCGGCACGGTTTTTTATCGCCGCCAGCAGCTGCGGCGAGAGCTGCGGCGCGCTAAGCAGGCCGACAGGCGCTTCGCGCCCGACGGCATTTTCGCTCAGCGACGCCGCCACGCGCACAACATCCTGCTGGCGCTCCAGCCGCTGCTGCTCTGCCTGCAGCTCTTCGATGTGCCGCTCGTGGCGTGCAAACGTATTGACCCGATTTGCAAAGCGCCCGGCCGCTTCCGCTCTGTCCTTCTGGATCAGCCGTGCGTCTGCATCGGATTCGGGCGTGTCCGACAAAACCCGCGCTTCCAGATCCGCATAGGCCTTGGCCAGCTGCAGGCGCTCGGCGGTGGAAATGCCCTGGGGCTCGCGGAGCACGTCGGCAAAGTGCTCCATCTGCTGCACGCGCAGGAGCTGGTCGATGTAGTTTTGTGCAGCCTCGGCGTTTTGGGCACGCTCCCCGGCGGTGCCCGGCGCGGCCGCCTCCTGCTGGTAGGCGAGAAATTCCCGTGCGATGCGCAGCTGCTCGGCGCCGTCAAGTCCCTGCAGCGCCTCATGGGTCAAGGTGTGGGCTTCGAGCGCGGCAAGGCGCTGCTCGGCCTGAGCGACTTTCTCCTGCTGCGTGACCTGCCCGGCGATGTCGTAGGTTTCGGAAAGCGCTTCGAGCGCCTGCTGCTCGCGCAGCAAGCCAGCGCGCGCCGCCTCGAACTGCGCCGCAGAAGCCCTTGCAAACAGGCCGCTGACCGCTTCGAGTTCGTCTGTTTCCCGGGCGATGGCGCCGCGCAGGCCGTCAAGCAGCTGCGTGCCGGCTTCCCTGAGTTCCTCTGCGCGATCGGCCTGATATCCCTGGGCGTTCAGCACCTGGGAGACCAGTCTGTTCGCTGTGCGGCGCGTCTCGTGCCCGCGCGCTTCCAGCTGCGCCGCAGAGAGGGCGAAGGCGTGCTTCGGCTCTTCCGGCGTATACGCCGTGCCGCGCTCGGCGGCCATCTGTGTCAGCCGCTCCTCTTTTCCGAAACCGCGCAGCGCCTGCATCAGGTGATAGCGCTCATGCATGCCGGTGTCGTAGGTGCTGATGGCATTCTGCCTGTCGCGGGCAAACAGGGCGTACTGCGGCTGCATCGTCACGGTTTCATCGAGAATGCGCCCCGCAGCGGTTACGGCATGCTGCAGCGGATCATAATCGACCGGCCCCGGTGCGTCGATGTGCTGGTCGGCAAACTGACGCAGCGTCTCCATATGCCGCGCGTACTCCTGCTGCATGGCCTGCGGCAGATGCTCCACCGAAATATTCAGGCGTTCGATGTGCGCCAGGGTATCGCGTATATCCTGCCGGATCTCGTGCACGGGCATGGTTTCATCGATGCCGCTTATGAACAGCATCTTGGCGCTGGCGACGATGCTGGCATCCTGCATGTAGCGCTTGTGCAGCTCGAAGGTCTTATCGATCTCCACGATGCGCTGCAGGGCCTCTTCCCGCGTCTCGGGCGGCAGGAAGGAAGCCGGCTCAGGTCTCCATTCATTGAGAAGCGGTTTTACCGTGCCGCCGTGCACCTCGATTCCGTCCTGCTCCAGGGCCTCGGCTTCTGCGGCCCGTCTGTAGACCTCATCCGGCACCTGTACCAGTTGGGCGCTGAGCACTTCGATCCCGGCCTTGCGCCCGGCCATGGCCTCGGGATTGGCCAGTTCCCGGTGCGGCCACCGGTCCAGGGCAGCCTTATAGGCGCCGGCGTATTCGGCCACGGCGGTGTTGAGTTCGCCCTTGAGGGTCGCCAACAGCGCATCGGCCTCGGCGGCGGGCAGTTTAAGCGCTTCCTCAAAGCGCGTGCGCTCCTCCTTGGTGATCCTGCCGCCGCTGACGGCCTGATCCAGCAGCTCCCTGCGTTCAGCCTCAGGTGCACCGCGCCGGTGCACATCCAGGAGCTGCTCCAAGGCCTGATGCCGGAAGAGTGCCGGCCGCACGACCTTCTCGCCCATGCGCGCAGTCTCAAAGCGGACGACGGCATCAAAATCAAAGGGGAATTCCTCGTACAGTTTTGAAACATCCGGCCAGTTGATCTCGGATTTCGGATCGGCCGCCTGCTTCAAAAGCCGGTTTGTACGGCGCTGCACATCCAGGAACTGCTGTGCGCGCTCCTGCTGCTGCTCGAGAAGGCCGCGTTCGCGCAGGATCTGTTCCTTCTGCGCCTGGGCCTCCCGCAGCGCTTTGTCGGCCACTGTGCGCGCGGCGCTGAGATCGCTGACGGCAGCGGGAGGCGCAGCCTCCACCAGCCCGCGCGCGGACTTGATGAAGGCCTCCTCGTTGGCACGGCTGCGCGCCTGCATGGCGCTCTCCAAATTCGGACGCGTAAAGATGCGCTGCGCCACGCTGTTGCTGATGGCCGCATGCCGCGCTTCGCGGTCGGGGTCGTTTTGCCAGAGCGCATCGGCCTTTGAGGCACGGGTCTCGATCTTTGTTGCGCCGAAATCGAAGGCGCGGCGCGCGGCGCCGTGCTCATATCGGCGCTCATACGGCTCGAGGGCGCGCAGATCGGGCTGCATGGGGCAGACGCGCACGGAATACGCGCCGGTATGATCGGTGGTGACAAGACCCAGTTCCACGCGGTACTCGCCGGACACCATCGCATCGAACGCCATCTGCTGCAGGGCACGCGTGCGCCGCCTGGGTTCAAAGCCGGCCGTCTGCTCGCCGTAGAGTTCCCGCAGACTCCGGCCGTCGATGAAGATGAGGTCTTCCATCTCAGCGCCGGTGTCGCGCATGTACTGCTGGGCTACATCGGAGCGCAGCGCCAGGTCGATGGTGTCGATAAAATTGCGTGCACGCGGGTAGTCGTTATCGCGGTTCGACCCGCCGAGCATGGACTCGTACATCTGCCGCGCCGCTTCGCCGGCGGGCACGGTAAAGCGAAATGCCATTTCTTCGGGGGGAAGGCGCACGCCTTCCAGCGCCGCGCGGTGGACGCGGTATGTCTGCATGGAGATCTGCGCGGCCATCGGTATGGCCGGAAGGAGACCCACGGGCACTTCGCCCGCCCGAAGCTGCGCATCGAAGGCTTCTCTTGAGAAACCCGGGACCGACATAAGGTTCTGCCGTATGCCGTTTGACGGCAGCACGCCGTTGGAAAAATAGAGATTAAAGCCATGGGAGACGAGCATGTTCTGCATCAGATCAAAGCGCAGCCGCGCCTCGGGCGTGGGATAGCGCGCTTCGAAATAGCCGGGGTTTTCCCCCATCTTTGTCATAATTGCCTGGTTGGCGCGCACCAGCCGCACAAAGGAAAGAACATCGCGCTCGCTGCGCGTGAGGTTATCGGGAGGCAGGCGCGGGCCGTCGTCGCGCCCTTCCAGCACCGAGAGATCCAGGGAGAACACGTCCACCGCGTCCATGCGGTCGTAGAACATATCCAGCGCTTCTTTTCGCTCGGCGGGCGTGCCGAAAAACAGGCGGGTGTATTCGCTCGTAATGCGCGCGGCCTCTTCGGGCGTTGCCCCCAGCGGATACGGCGCCATCTCCGTAAAATCGCGCAGGTCGAGCTCACTCTGCGTGTGCCCAAGGAGCGCCGCCGTCTCGGTTCCGGCGGACACCGCCGCATCGGACGCCTCCCGCATGCGCCCCAGCGCCTCCTTCAGCTGCGGAGAAAAAACCGGGGTAAGCTGGAAGTTCGGCACTCCGTGCGCGAGCAGGGCTTCGCCGGCATTGCGCGCCGTATCGGTCGCGTCGAGCTGGAGGACCGTGCGCACAAGATCGCGCTCGGTCCGTGCGATGTAGCGTCTGGCCGCTTCGATGCGGCCGGTTTCCAGCGCGTCGGCTTCGCCGCGCTGTGTCAGGCGCTGCTGCCGGTTTTGCAAAAGGTTGCCGGCGGCCTGCAGCGCATTCTGCAGGCGTACACGCTCACCGTCAAGCTCGCTGTGCCGGGCCTGCTGCTGCTCCGGCGTCATGACAAAGGGATGCATGGGACGATGTTCGTCCTTTTCCCGCATCTGCGTCAGATACGCTTCGTCGCGCGCGTTTTCGGGCAGATACGAGCGGCGGTACGCATCCCGATTCGCCGCATCGAGCACCGCGAGGCCACGCTCCGCATCGAGCCGCTGCTCCGCTGCGTCGCGCATCTCCTGCATGTGGGTGTCCGGGTCAAAAATGCGCGGCGCGAATGTTTCGATGACCTCCGGATCGCCCCGCACGATCTCTTTGAGTACGTAGGCAGCCATGCCGGCAAGCGCTTCCGTGCCCTGCTGCATCTTGGCGGAATAGTAGTTGAACGGCGGCATGGGCGTCTGGCCAAGGGTGTCTTCGGCGCCGGCGAGCAGGTGCTCCATGATCTCGTTCATCACAATGGCGCCCACCGCCGCCCGCGGCAGACTCATATTGCCGCGGTCGTAGCCGCCCTGACTGGCGGTGTCCGGCGCGAGCGTATCATCAAAATCCCGGCTCAGGTAGTATTCCGAGAGCATGCGCGGCAGGCCGCCGCCCGCACCGAGCACGTTGGCGATGTTCGCCGCAGCCGAACGCAGGCGCAGCGCGTCTGCATCCATCTCGCTCATGAAGGCGCCGAAGATGGGACGGGGGCTCTGCGAAGCGTCCATCGGGACGAACACGCCGTTGCCGGCGCTGTCGCACATGCCGCTGACAGTCTGGGAGATCTCGCGCATGTTGTTCTGGAAGGTGAACAAAAAGTTGTACATTCGCACACGGTTTTCTTCATTTTGGAGCAGCTGGCGGCGGCCGGCATCCGTGCCCGCCTCTTCGCCGAACATCTGGATCATTTCATTTTGCAGGCAGATGTTGCTGTAGCCCTTTGCGGCCTCGGCAACCACACGCGCCGCACCTTCGGGCGTTTGAAACGCAGTGAGGATCTCCTGCCCCAAGGCGGCGCGCTCGCTGGCAAAGGCATCGGGATCCATCAGTTCAGAGAGCGTATACCCGCGGTTGAGCATCACGCCGCGCAAAAGTGAGTTCGGCGTAGAAGCGCGGCTCATGCCGGAGCTGTACAGGCCGTTTTCGATGCCCAGCCGATAGTTTTCGTTGTCGCCGGCCTCCGAAAACGCAAAGCCGTAGCTTTCCTGAAAATACTGCCCGGTCGGGGCGGCCTGCGTCACGTTTCCCACGGCACGCGCCGTCGCCGTCAGGCGCTCATGCGCCGTCATGGGGCGTGTTTCGCCTGTATCTGTGTTACGCACGGTCATGGTCGCAGCATCAAATTCAAATGGCATATATGTCCTCACTTTCTGCTGTCGGGCAGCGGCTTAGGATTATCGTCATTCGGTTCTCTGAAACGCTGCACCAACGCGCTGCGTCTCTATGTTTGTATCATAGCACAAACTTTTTTAAAATAATGCTTTTTTTCAAAATTTACAGGTGTTGTTTTACAAAAAACGGCGCAATATGTCCGATGGGGCGAGGTATGTGCGCAGACTTCGCCGCGGCCATAAAACCGGAGGCACAAAAAGGCGGCTGCTTCTGTTAAGAGGAACAGCCCCGCAGGGTTTCTGCGCACGCTCCTGCTGCGCCATATGCGCCATAAGAAAAGGCCGCCCGATTGGGCGGCCTTATTGTGATAGGCGGAGACGAAGGGATTCGTAAACCCCCGCACTTCACCTTGCGGTGAAGTGCCCGTAAATTTGCCGGGGGCAAATTTACCCGCAAGATTTCTGCTTACCCCCCGGCGGCGCCTCAACAAACGGCCGCCCGATGTGGGGGGCCTTTTCTTAGGGCGCAGCAGGAGGGAATCGAACCCTCGGACGGCTTTTGACCGTCACACGATTTCCAGTCGTGCTCGTTATGACCACTTCGATACTGCTGCATCTTGAAAACGCCTTCGGCGGTCACAGACCGAAAGCTTGGTTATTATAAGGTATTTGCCGGACAAAGTCAATATCTTTTTGCAATTCCGGCATGAATATTTGCAAAAAAGCCCTGCAGACGGGCGGATTTCCTCTTTACAAATCACAAAAGTATGGTATAATATGCTTCGCATTATCGGTGTGGGGGCGTAGCTCAG
>JAFQGN010000368.1 GCA_017398245.1 Clostridia bacterium
CCGCACCATCATCCCCGAGATCATGGCTCAGATCGAAGAAGCTCTGGCCAAGACCGAGGAAATCAACGGCAAGAAGTTCGGCGATACCAAGAACCCCCTGCTCGTTTCCGTCCGTTCCGGCGCCCGCGCCTCCATGCCCGGCATGATGGACACCATCCTGAACCTGGGCCTGAACGACGAGGTCGCCGCCGGCATGATCGCAGGCAATCCCGACCCCAAGTTCGAGCGTTTCGTCTATGACTCCTACCGCCGCTTCATCCAGATGTTCTCTGACGTCGTCATGGAGCTTTCCAAGAAGCGCTTCGAAGTCATCATCGATGAAGTGAAGGAAGCCAAGGGCATCACCAACGACATCGACCTCGACACCGAGGACATGAAGCTTCTGGTCAAGAAGTTCAAGGAGTTCTACCGCGAGGAGAAGGGCGAGGACTTCCCCACCGATCCCAAGGCTCAGCTGATGGAGGCTGTCAAGGCCGTCTTCCGCTCCTGGGACAACCCCCGCGCCAACGTCTATCGCCGCATGAACGACATCCCCTACTCCTGGGGCACTGCCGTTAACGTTCAGCCCATGGTCTTCGGCAACCTGAACGAGAACTCCGGCACCGGCGTCGCCTTCACCCGCGACCCCGCCACCGGCGAAAAGGCTCTGTTCGGCGAGTACCTGATCAACGCTCAGGGCGAGGACGTCGTCGCCGGCATCCGCACCCCCAGCAAGATCTCCCAGCTTGAGAGCGACATGCCCGAAGTTTACGAGCAGTTCAAGAACATCGCCAACAAGCTGGAAGACCACTACAAGGATATGCAGGACATGGAGTTCACCATCGAGAATGGCAAGCTCTACATGCTGCAGACCCGCAACGGCAAGCGCACCGCAGCCGCCGCTCTGAAGATCGCCGTCGATCTGGTTGACGAAGGCATGATCACCGAGCGCGAGGCAGTCCTGCGCGTTGAGCCCAAGCAGCTCGACAGCCTGCTGCATCCCATGTTCAATGCCCGCGAGCTCAAGAACGCCAAGGTCGTCGGCCAGGGTCTGGCTGCTTCCCCGGGCGCTGCCTGCGGTCAGGTCGTCTTCACCGCTGAGGACGCCATGGCATGGAAGGAGAAGGGCCACGAGGTCATCCTGGTCCGTCTCGAGACTTCTCCCGAAGATATCGAAGGCATGGTCGCTGCTCAGGGTATCCTGACCGTCCGCGGCGGCATGACCTCTCACGCCGCAGTCGTCGCCCGCGGCATGGGCACCTGCTGCGTCTCCGGCTGCTCCGAGATCAAGATGCACGCCGAAGAGAAGTACTTCACCCTGAACGGCAAGGACTATCACGAGGGCGACTGGATCTCCCTGGATGGCTCCACCGGCAAGATCTACGGCGAAGCTGTTGCCACCGAGGAAGCCACCATCTCCGGCGACTTCGGCCGCTTCATGGCTTGGGCTGACGCTGCCCGCAAGCTGACCATCCGCACCAACGCCGACAACCCGCGCGACGCTGCTCAGGCTGTCAAGTTCGGCGCTGAGGGCATCGGCCTGTGCCGTACCGAGCATATGTTCTTCGAAGGCGACCGCATCAAGGCCGTCCGCGAGATGATCGTTGCCAAGACCGTCGACGCCCGCAAGGTTGCTCTGAACAAGCTGCTGCCCTATCAGCAGTCTGACTTCGAGGCCATGTACCGCGTGCTCGAAGGCCGTCCGATGACCGTGCGTTATCTGGATCCGCCGCTGCACGAGTTCGTGCCCACCCGCGAAGAGGACATCATCGAGCTGGCCAAGGAAATGAAGATCTCCGTCAACGATCTGAAGGAAACCGTCATCTCCCTGCATGAGTTCAACCCCATGATGGGCCATCGCGGCTGCCGTCTGGCTGTCACCTATCCCGAAATCGCCGAGATGCAGACCAAGGCTGTCATCAACGCTGCCATCAACGTCAACAAGGAGCATCCCGAGTACAACATCGTGCCCGAGATCATGATCCCGCTGGTTGGCGAAGTGAAGGAACTGAAGTACGTCAAGGACGTCGTCGTTGCGACCGCTGACAAGCTCATCAAGGAAGCCGGCGTGGAAATGGAATACCACATTGGCACCATGATCGAGATCCCGCGCGCCGCTGTCACCGCCGATCAGATCGCCACCGAGGCCGAGTTCTTCTCCTTCGGCACCAACGACCTGACCCAGATGACCTTCGGCTTCTCCCGTGACGACGCTGCCAAGTTCCTGGGCGCGTACTACGACAGCAAGATCTACGAGTTCGATCCCTTCGCGAAGCTGGACCAGACCGGCGTTGGCGCCCTGGTGCAGATGGCTTGCGAAAAGGGCCGCGCTACCCGTCCCAACATCAAGCTGGGCATCTGCGGCGAGCACGGCGGAGATCCGTCCTCTGTCGAGTTCTGCCACAACATCGGCCTGAGCTACGTTTCCTGCTCTCCGTTCCGCGTGCCGATCGCACGTCTGGCCGCTGCGCAGGCTGCCATCAAGGCCGGCAAGTAATTGTTCTGACGCAAACGAAAGCCCCGAACCATATGGTTCGGGGCTTTTTTCATAGCCTTTTTATGTTGAATGTAGTGTGGTATAATGCATTTGGTGAGGTGATAGCATGAACGCAGAAGAGTTTGAGAGGAAACTTGCTATGTGCAACGATGAAAACGATCTTGCAGACTTAGCCGAAGAGGTATGCGACGCTCTTCTTAGCGGTCTGAAGGTACCGCTTGCCAAGCAGTTCATCGCGCGCCTGCTGGAGAGTGGACTAAAGATTACTACCGAATCTGAGAACAGCGGTTTTCTGGATTCTCTTATGTATGTCTATAATCAGAAAGCTCTGGAAATCGCAAGGATGATTTTTGAGAAGATCGGAGTTCCCGACTCGCTGTTTGCTCGCTTACAGTTCAAAGTAGGTTTTGACTGCTATAATGCACCGTATGTAATGAAACTGTATCTCCTTGCCTCGGCATATGTATGGGAAACAAAAGAAACATATATAAAAATGAGTGATAATCTGTACGAAGAAATGTTCGACCCTTCGAAGTGCTATACGACATTAGAAAAGGAACATACAAAATGTATGCTTACGCCCGTCATATTCAAGAAGATCGAAAAATACGATTTTATGGTCGAAATGCTTCCGCAGAAAATCAGCAGGCCCGAGCGAGTAATTCATATTTTCGATAAAGAAAGTAAGATAGAAGTCGCCATATATGATTGACTTTGGAAGGATGATCAAGGATGCTCGATTATATTATTCCCATCCCTAAGCAGGTCGTCAAAATGCAAGGTGTGTTCCGCGGCGCTGCAGCCGTAAAAACTGCGCATGAACCGTGGCAGCAGTATGCGCAGACGGCCGTGGAATCCCTCTCGCGTATGTTTTTTGCAGATTTCTCCATTGGCGAGGGCGGCGCTGAGCTCGTCCTCTGCCCGGAAATCGAAAAAGGCCATTACAGGATCGAATCGGACGAAAAGGGCCTTCGCGTGTGCGCATCCGAGGAAAGCGGATTGTGCTTTGGCATCGCGAGCCTTCTGCAGCTGGTGGAATTCGAAAACGGCGGTATCTCTGCGGAATATTGCACGATCGAGGACTGGGGCGATAAGGAATATCGCGGGCTGATGCTGGATCTTGTGGTGTGGCATCCGCTGGAGAAGGTATTGCGCCTTCTGGACGTATGCTTTTTCCTGAAGGTACCCTATGTGCATCTGCATCTCATCGACAATGCGGCCTGCCGAATTCCGATAAAAGCGTTCCCGAAGCTGACGCACCCGCAATACGCCTACTCTGAGCAGGATATAACGACTATCAGGCGCTATGCAGCCGCTCGCGGGCTCAAGCTCATTCCGGAATTTGACGTGCCCGGCCATGCCCGCACGCTCGTCACCACCTATCCGGAGGTGTTCGGCAACCATATCGACGCAGATGCGGACATGGAAGGCGCGGCGACGGAGGTGGGTTTCACCATCCGGACGGACGACGTGGTGTGCGCGGGCAGTGAAAAATGTCGGGAAGGGCTCAAGGCCATCTTTGCAGAGCTGGCAGAGATGTTCCCCGAATCGGAATACATCCACATCGGCGGCGACGAGGCGTACATTCAGGTGTGGGACCATTGCCCGGACTGCCGGAACTATATGGAAGAAAACGGCATTGCGGACCGGTACGAACTGTATTCCGATTTCGTCGCGCAGATGGCGCAGTGCGTGCTCGATCTCGGGCGCACGCCCATCGTGTGGGAGGGGTTCCCGCGCAAGGGCTCGCAGCGCATCCCGAAGGAGACCATCGTGATCGCATGGGAAAGCCCGTATAATATCGCACCGGATCTGCTTGAAGACGGGTTCAGGATCATCAACGGCTCGTGGGAACCGCTGTATATTTTCTGCAACACGCGCAAATGGACGAAAGAAGCTATCCTCGCCTGGGACGTTTGTCAGTGGCGCAACTGGTGGGATAAATCCAAGGCCTATGAGAAGCCCATCCGCGTGCAGGATTCCGATCAGGTTTGGGGCGCGCAGGTCTCCGTCTGGGGCTCGAACTACGAAATGGAGATCAATTCCGTCATGGAAAACCTCGGCGCGATGGCCGAACGCACGTGGAATCTGACGCGCAGGGCCGATGACGCGGCCTATCACGTCATGAGCGATAAAATGACGCGCAGGCTTTCGGCCATGATCCAGCAACGGTGACGGCTTGCGTGGGAGGATACGGCGGGAATCTCCCTTCGGAAAGCAACCGTTCCGGGGGAACGCTCTATCGGTATGATCGCCGCCCCTCCCACTTGTTTTCTTTTCGGGGAGCACGAGGGGGGAGCTCTTCTCCCGAACCGCGCCATACTGGGAAAGGGTGAGGACGGATGATAACGCTCAGGAAAATCGATATGTATAATTTTGCGAAGGTGATCCGGCTGGAGGTGGACGAAAGCCAGCAGGATTTTGTGACCTCCAACGCGTTTTCGCTTTCGCAGGCCTATGTGATGCCTGAATGCAGGCCGTTGGCCATCTATAACGGCATGAGCCCCGTGGGCTTTGCCATGTACGCTCTGGACAGGGACGAGAACGAGTACTGGGTCTACCGGCTGATGATCGACAAAAACCACCAGCGAAAGGGGTTTGGCCGGGAAGCCATGCGCCTGCTCATCGAACATATCAAAAAGGAAGCACCTGACCGAGACAGGCTCTTCATCTCCTTTGAACCGACAAACGAAGGCGCAAAGCGGCTGTACACCTCGCTCGGGTTCGTTCCGGACAACCGGGAAGTGGACGGCGAGACGGTGTACCGGCTGAACCTGCGCTAAAGCGTTAAAGTGCATAGCATATCGCGCCCTCCCTTTGCGTATTCTGGATAGCGGAAGAGCAAAGACGGAGGGCGAAGATATGATCCGGATCCGCGTTTTCAAGGCATATGAACTGGCGGTCGCGGCGGCGGCGCTGCTGCTTATCGCTGCGCTGGTATTTTTGCTGGTCAGTTCGTTTTCGCGCGAGGACGCCTCGGCCGCGAGTCTGCCCGCGCAGGGCGAAAGCGAATACAGGCCCGTGAGCGGCAGTTCCTATGCAAGTATTCCTGAGGAGGCGGCGCAGGCCGTCTTCTCTGTTTCGGGTTCGGAAGCTCCGCTCTTTGGCGCTCGGCAGGCTCTGCTCATGCCGGGAGAGGCTATCTCGCTCCCGCTGCGCGCGCAGGGAGAAGAGTTGATCGCATGGGAGAAGCCGCCGCGCGTGCTCATTTACCATACGCACACCTACGAGGCCTACACCATGGAAGCGGACGGTCTGTATGAGGAGACGGAGCGCTGGCGCACGGCAGACAACGCCTACAACGTGGTGCGCGTGGGCGAGGCTCTGGCCGAAGAGCTGCGCCTGCGGGGCATTGAAGTTGTGCAGGATATTACAAACCACGAGCTGCCCGCGCTGAACACGGCTTATGCGCGCTCTCTGGAGACGCTGAGCCACCGCATGGAAGGCGGCGAGGAATACGATCTTTGTATAGACCTGCACCGCGACGCCTACAGCCCCGGAACCGGCGAAAACACCGTGGATACCCCGCTGGGCAAGGCCGCAAAATGCATGTTCCTCATCGGCCGGGGCGAGAACTTTGCCCTGAAGCCGGACGCCGCCGCCAACGAAGAGCTTGCGCAGCAGCTCACCGGGCATATGAACGCGACCGTGCCCGGGCTGTGCAGAGACGTGCGCACCAGCGCGAACCGCTACAACCAGCATTTGGGCGAGCGCGCTTTGCTCATCGAGGCGGGCAACAATATGAACACCATCACGGAAGTGCTGCGCGCCGTGCCCTATCTGGCCGACGCTATTGCGCAAAACCTGTTCGCACAGCAGGCGGTACCGGAGCCGGAAAGCCCCGTGCAGCTTTTGCAGAACGTGAAATATGCGCAGAATAACGGCATACCCGCACAAAGCCTTTTGTATTTGAAAAGCCCCCGAACGAAACGTTCGGGGGCTTTTTATCATTCGGCTATGTACTTTTTCCGGCACATCTTTACAAGGTTCACTATGAAATACGGAATGAACCCGAACACGCCGCATACACAGACGCACCACACCGTGATCAACGAAAACAGCGCTGCGGCAATTTTGAATCCGCGCGATTTCCTTTTGAAAAAACGAGCCGCGAGAAGGACACCGCTGACGATTCCGCCATGGAAGAATCCAAACAGCAGGCTGAAGACCAGAACGGGGAAATTCGGATCCGCGCCGGTCATATTGCCCATACTGACCGTCACGTTCTCCATGCCCAGTTTGGCAAGATTGCTTGCGAGAAACGCGAACAAAAATCCGCCCGCAAACGCGGCAAGGGTATAACAAATGTAATCGATTCTCTGTTTTCTCGTCAATTTCATTTCCCCCCTTCTTCGACGCGCTTGTACGCAGCGTTCGCCGAACCGTAGATTCCTAAACCTGA
>JAFQGN010000369.1 GCA_017398245.1 Clostridia bacterium
GCCGTTGTCATCCCAGCCGTGCTCGTCGTCGCCGATCAGCAGACGCTTGGGGTCGGTGGACAGGGTGGTCTTGCCGGTGCCGGACAGGCCGAAGAACAGAGCGGTGTTTTCGCCGTTCATATCGGTGTTGGCGGAGCAGTGCATGGAAGCGATGCCCTTGAGCGGCAGGTAGTAGTTCATCATGGAGAACATGCCCTTCTTCATCTCACCGCCGTACCAGGTGTTGATGATGACGGACTCGCGGCTGGTCAGGTTGAAGGCAACGGCGGTCTCGGAATTGAGGCCCAGTTCCTTATAGTTTTCGACCTTCGCCTTGGAAGCGTTGTAGACCACGAAATCGGGCTCAAAGGTGGCGAGCTCTTCTTCGGTGGGGCAGATGAACATGTTCTTGATGAAGTGGGCCTGCCAGGCAACTTCCACGATGAAGCGGACGTTCATGCGGGTGTCGGCGTTGGCACCGCAGAAAGCGTCGACCACGAAGAGCTTCTTGTTGCACAGCTCGTTCTTGGCGATCTCCTTCAGGGAAGCCCAAACTTCGGTAGAGATCGGCTTGTTGTCGTTCTTGAACTCGTCGCTGGTCCACCACACGGTGTCCTTGGAAGTCTCGTCCAGGACGATGTACTTGTCCTTGGGGGAGCGGCCGGTGTAGATGCCGGTCATAACGTTGACAGCGCCCAGCTCGGTGACCTGGCCCTTTTCGAAGCCTTCCAGCTCGGGCTTGGTCTCTTCGGCGAACAGCATTTCGTAAGAGGGATTGTGGATAATCTCAGTGGTTCCGGTGATGCCGTACTTGCTCAGATCGATCTGTGCCATGTTGCATGCAACCTCTTTCTTTGAAAAATGTTTTCTGTGCGGCTGGGCCGCTTCAGAGCGATATGATATCGCAGGGGAGCCTTCGTGTTCTGTTATACCCCGCAGATATTGCAGAAAAACAGCATAGTGTGTAAATTTCTGCGGAAATATGTGCGGCAGAATCCGATTCCCTGCAATGTATAGTATACCGAAATACGGGGGGAAATGGAAGGGGAGAATTGGTTAATAAAGTGAATTTATCGTTCGGTTTTTATCGATTGGCGGAGAGCGTGGGGTTTTGCCGGATGGAGAGGGGCTTTTGAAAACGGAGATGGCAGGGGGCTAAGGGCGGGATCATTTGCTTTGCCAGGGGTTTGGGGACGGAGCCCCGGCGTGACCCTCGTCGCTCCTCTGTTACTGTCGAAAACCCGGCCCGCACTGTAAGTGCTGTCGGGCTATTTGTTCTTCATAATCAAGATGTGCATTCCCATAACTGAGGGATCCAAGGGGAATCATTCCCCTTGGCAGGGGCCGGGGACGGAGTCCTCAGCGTAACCCCGGCAGCCCTGGACGCATCTCCCGGGGTACCCCCTCGTCGCTCCTCTGTTACTGTCGAAAGCCCGGCCCGCACTGTAAGTGCTGCCGGGCTGTTTTTTTCATAATTAGGAAGTACATTCCCATAACTGAGGGATCCAAGGGGAATCATTCCCCTTGGCAGGGGCCCGGGGACGGAGTCCCCGGCGTAACTCCCGGCGTACCCCGGTCGAGAAGCTGCGCGAGCTCCGGAGGCAAGGGCTGTTCAAAGGAGAGGATTTGGCCGGTCATAGGATGCACGAAGGAGACAAAGGCCGAATGCAGGGCGAACCGCCCGGGCAGATCGGGCCGCTCCACGCCGTAAAGGAAATCGCCGTAGACCGGACAGCCGATGTGCGCCATGTGCACGCGGATCTGATGCGTACGCCCGGTCTCCAAGCGCAAACGGACAAGACTGAGCGGGCCGCAGGTCTCCAGAACGCGGTAATGCGTGCGCGCTTTCTTGCCGTCCGGGCGCACCTCGCGGCGCACGGTCGCGCCATCCGCCTTGCCGATGGGAGCGTCGATGGTTCCTTCGGCGGGAATGGGCGCGCCTTCCACAAGGGCGAGATATTCGCGCACGAAGGAGGGCGTGTGCAGCTGCTTTTGCAAAACGGCCTGCGACTGCGGGTGCTTGGCCACGAGCATCAGGCCGCTGGTGCCCTTGTCCAGCCGGTTCGTGGGCCGGAACGCGCGGCCGCCCAAAAGGGGCAGCATGCGCGCTTCGAGCGTGTCGCCCGTCTGGCGCTCGGAGGACTGGGTGGGCAAAGGCGCGGGCTTGTTGACGACGAAAATATCCTCGTCTTTGTAGAGGATATCCACAGGCTTGTCCACATGGGCATGGACGGAGCCGTCCTCGCGCAGGCGGACGATGAGCGTTTGTCCCGCGCGCACGGCATCGGTGGCGATGGCGCGGACGCCGTCTAAAGTCACGCCGTTTTCACGAAATTTGGCGGACGTGAACTGCTTGTGCGAAAGCCCCATGCGCCCCTTGGCGATGTGCTTGACAAGCCGTCCGTCGTCCGCCTGTGTGATGATGTATATGATCTCTTTTTCGATGGAATGGTCGCTCATGCGTTTTTCTTGAGCGGGTCCACCCGCAGCATGCGCACTTTGTCGAGGAAGATATTGATGGCGATGGCGGGGGAGGTGAGCCCCGCGAGCACCATGTGCTTGAGCGCGCTTGTGTATTCTCGCCGCTTGAGGCAGGCGAAGAACAGAACGGCATGGTGCCTGCAGACGATAAAGCGGCGCTGTTTTCCGGTGAGCAGGTGGAAATACTTTTTCTTGACGCTGAGCAGATAGAGCTCGCCCGTGACCTTGTTTTTGCCAAAGGACATGCGCTCGCCATCGTGGATATACTGCACGACGAGCGACTGCTTGATATAGCCAATCTTCAGGCCGGAATTGATGCTTTTGAGCATGAGCAGATATTCCTGCGCGGTGAGCACGTCGTCAAACATGCCGATGCGGCGCAGGGCCTCGGCCCGGTACATGTAGGTGTCGGTCGGGGTGAGCGGATCGACCAGATGGCGGATGAGCAGATCTTCGTTCTTGGGGTGCGTGTCCACCGGGTGGCGGCGCTGGTCGACCAGAACGCCATCCTGGTTGTGGATATCGCAATCCATAAAGCTCATTTCCCAGCCGTTTGCCATCATGGCCTCGACCTGTACCTGCACCTTGTTGGGCAGGAAGATGTCGTCGTCGTCCAGGAAGGTGATATATTCGCCCGAGGCGGCCTTGATACCCTCGTTGCGGGCAAGCGCGCCGCCCATATTTTTGGCGTTGAGCACGCGCTTGACGCGGGGATCGCTGCCGTAATGCGCATCGAGCGATTTTTGCGTGGCGGCGCGGTATTCGGAGCCTTCGCCGTTGTCATCGACAATGACGGCTTCGATATCGGTCCACGTCTGGCCCAGAACGCTTTCGAGCGCCCTGAGCAGAAATTCGCTGCGTTTATAGGTCGGGATGACCACGCTTACTTTTGTCAAGATCGGTTCCTCCCCCGGGGGAATTTATGCATTGTCGCGCACGCCTTCGTGCCTGAGGACGCTCAGGAATGTGCGCAGAAGGATGGAAATATCGGTAAGGGCGGACATGGAGGCGATATACTCGCCATCGCGCCTGGCCTTGGTGGCGATCTCCAGCTCGTCGCGGCCGCTGATCTGCGCAAGGCCGGTCAGGCCCGGGCGCACGTCGTTGGCCTTGTATTTGTCGCGCTCGGCGATCAGATCGTACTGGTTATACAGCGCGGGGCGCGGGCCGACGAGGCTCATTTCGCCCTTGAGGATGTTCCACAGCTGCGGGAGCTCATCCAGACTCGTTTTGCGCAGGATGCGCCCGGCCTTGGTGATCATGGAGCCGGAATTCTGCACAAGATGGGTGGGCATATCCTTGGGCGCGCTGGTATACATGGTGCGGAATTTGACGATCATAAAATGCGTCTTGTTCCGGCCGACGCGCTTTTGACGGAAGAAGACCGGGCCCTGGGAATCGGCCTTAATCCAAAGAGAAATGGCCGCAAACACCGGGCTGAGCAGCAGCAGGGCTACGGACGAGATCAGGATGTCTCCCGTCCTTTTCATGAACCGGTACGCTGTGGAATGCATCGCGCGTCTCTCCTCTGCCGCTGTTGTGTATCGGGCTGGAAATGCACATTCCAGTCCATCCTTTATCATACACCAACGCGCGGGAAAACGCAAGGATTTGCGGGCGGTGTTTCATAAAGGAAGAGATCAGGGGGCGGTCGTTTCGGCGGGGGAGAAGGCGGTGTTCCATGTGGGAGGTGCTTTCGTGGGCATGGGGTTCTGCGTTGATTCTGTCGGAGAGGTCTTTGCGAGTTCGGGTTTTGTCGAAGGAACGGCGGTTTCGGCACGGGATTCTGCCAAAAGTGCGCTCGTTCCGGCGAGGTCTTCCTCGGCGGCGGTGAGCAGGGCGAGAAGGGTTTCCAGCTCGGCTTCGCTGCGCGTGTTTTTGTACTCGGCAGCGGCGAGGGCCTGGGCCGCTTCCTTATATAATGTCTCGGTTCCGGCCAGATCCTCCTGCGCGGCGGTGAGCAGGGCGCAAAGTTGGTCGATCTCGGTTTGATTCTGAGCGGTTCGCGTTTGCAGATTGGCGTTCAAGCTGTTCAGGCGCTCGTTTTCGGCGGACAGCGCGGCGCAGCGGTCTTCCCGAGCCTGCGCAAGGCTTTCCCGGCGTTCCAGCTCGCTAAGGAGCGAGGCGATTTCCTCGCGCGCGAGGGCGGCTTCGCTTTCCAGCTTTGCCATGGCGGCCGGGTCGTACAGGGCGGACTGTGCTTTTACGGAGGAAAGCTCCGTCTGCGCGGATGCGAGCGCGCTTTCCAGCGCGTTGGATCGCTTTTGCCATGCGCCGGTCTGCTTCAGGCTGGAAAAGAGAAGCCCGCCGAGCACGACGGTCGCGGCGGCGAACGTGAGCATCAGCGCGCAGATGGTCTTTTCGGCGTGCTGCGGCGCGTTCATGGCGCGCAGGGCGGGTCGTTTTTTGCGTTGCAGCATGTATACATCGCTCCCTTCCTTCAAGGATACGGAGCGCGGGCGTTTTCTATGCCGCATAAAACGCGGCCCGCGCGGGGAAAGCTAAAAGCGCTGCAGAGCGCGTGGAAACGCAAACGGAAAGGAGATTGGAACGATGAACAGATTTTCTCTTGTGCTGGTGATCATCGGCGCGCTGAACTGGCTGCTGGTCGGCCTGTTTCAGTATGATCTGGTCGCCGGGATCTTTGGCGGGCAGACGGCTTTGATCAGCCGCATTGTGTATGCCCTGGTCGGCGTGGCCGGCCTGTGGTGCATTTCGCTGCTGTTCCGCGACCGGGTTACGGAGTGAGGGATGATGTCGGGGAGACCTTTTTGTTTTGGAAAAGAAAAAGGTCTCCCCGAACCCCACTAAAAAGAAACCACTATTTGAGTTCTGCATCTTTGGTGTAAGGTTCGGTGGAAGTGATCGTATGTCGGCGCGGTCGACCATTGGGAAAAGAAAGGCCCTCCCCCGAACCCCCACCGAAAGAAACCTGTATTGGGGTTTGGGATTCTTGCGCAATAGTAACGGCAGGCGCACATGCATTTGAGGATATGATATAGGAAAGATAACGGGGGGCTGGCCCGCACGGAACGTGCAGCCAGCCTTTACTTTCTTCGGATGGATTTATTGACCTCATATTGAGGAGTCCAGAGGGAATCATTCCCTCTGGCAGGGGTCCGGGGACAGAGTCCCCGGCGTTCCTTGAATAATGTACCCATACTGAGGGGTGCCGGGGAAATCATTTCCCCTGCCGAGGGTTTCAGGGGCGAGCAGCCCCTGACGTATCCCTCCCCCCGTAACTTGTCGGAAAAATGGCGAAAACGGGGAGATTGGCTGTGTTAACATGAATTTACGTGTTTTCCGGCCCGTGTCTATTGACAAAGACGGGCCGCGATGATATCCTAAACACGTGGTTAGCACTCGGCTAAAGAGAGTGCTAACACTCAAAGGGCGAAAGTGCTAACGGAAGGAGCTGACGGAAAATGGCGCTGGACGAGAGAAAGTTTCTGATCCTCAGGGCGATCATTGACGACTATATCACCACGGCCGTGCCGGTCGGCTCGAGAACGGTCTCGCGCAAATCGGGCGTGGGGTTTTCCCCGGCCACGATCCGCAACGAGATGAGCGACCTGGAGGAGCTTGGCTATCTGGCCTCGCCGCATACTTCCGCGGGGCGTATCCCCTCGGCAAAGGCCTACAGGCTGTATGTGGATCAGCTGCTGAAAGTGGGCGAGCTGAGCCGGGACGAGGCCGAATTTATGCAAAACCACTTAAGCGCGCGCAGCGCGCAGGTGGACAGCGTGCTCAAGGCCGCGGCGCAGGCGCTTTCGAACGTGACGCAGTATACCGCGCTGGTGGCGGGCCCCTCGGTGAGCACGCTGCGCATCAAGCGCGTGCAGCTGGTGCAGGTGGACGATACCACCGCGCTGATGGTCGTGGTGACGAGCGCAGGCATTGTGAAGGATACGCTGATCCGCGTGCCGGAAGGGCTCAACCCCGATCTGTTGCATAATCTGTCCGAGACGATCACAAGGGCGCTGGCCGACCAGCCGCTGAGCGAGATTCGCCAGATCTTTGCAGAGGTGTTCCGCGACCTGAAGGAGAACAGAAAGCTGTTTGCCGGGGTCATGAACGCGCTGGAGACGCGGCTGCAGGACGAAGAAAAGAACCAGGTGGTCGTCGGCGGGCCGGGCAATCTTCTGCATTACCCGGAATACAGCGACGTGAGCCGCGCGAGGGATTTTCTGAGAGTGCTGGAATCGCACGACAAGCTCTATCCGCTGCTGCGCAGCGGGGGCTCGATGGAGTTTTCCATCCGCATCGGGCCGGAAACGGGCGTGCCGGAGCTGAGCGACTGCTCGATCGTGACCGCTACGTACCGGGTGGACGACCAGACCACGGGTACGCTGGGCATCCTTGGACCGACGAGAATGCATTACGGCCATGTCATCGCCGCGCTGGGCTATATGGGAAGGCTTTTGACCAAAGTGCTTTCCAACGACGCCGCGCCGAAAAAGGAAGGCGAATGACGGGCTGACCATAGACGGAGGAAACAATGGCCAAGATCAACTGGAGAAAGAAAGGGGCGGACAAAGCCTTGAATACCGAAAAGATGAACGAAGAGAAGCTGCAGCCCGAAGAAGAGCAGCCGCAGACCGAGCCTGAGCAGCCCGAACAGGAAACGGCCGAACAGGCAGAACCGCACGAGGCGACCGCAGAGGAATGGGAAGCCGCGCTGCGCACGGCCGTTGCGCAGAGGGACGAATACCTGAACCTCGCGCAGCGCACGCAGGCGGATTTTGCGAATTTCCGCCGCCGCAACCAGACCGCCCGCACCGACGCCCACGACGAGGGCGTGCGCGAGACACTGGCAGCGTTTCTACCGGTGCTGGATAACCTCGAGCGCGCGCTCGCGACGGTCGCGCCCGACGACGACAGCCCGCTGGTGGGCGGCCTGAAGATGGTCCTTCGGCAATTCCACAGCGTGGGCGAAAAGCTGGGCCTTGAAGAAATTCCTTCCAACCCCGGCGACGCGTTCGACCCCGAGGTGCACAACGCCGTGATGCGCGGCGAAGAGGGCGAGCCCGGCACCATCATCGAATGCTTCGAAAAGGGCTACAAGGTGAAGGATCGCGTCATCCGCTATGCTTCCGTAAAGGTCTGCGCGGAATGACAAGGGCCGAATAAGAAAGACTGCGCCGGATACACGGGCGCATTCCCATACATTTTTCTAAGCGACATCTATCTGAATTTGGAGGAAATAGAAATGAGCAAGATCATCGGTATCGACCTTGGTACTACCAATTCCTGCGTGGCCGTTATGGAAGGCCAGGAATCCACCGTTATCCCGAATCCCGAAGGCGCACGCACCACTCCGTCCGTCGTCGCTTTCGCCAAGAACGGCGAGCGTCTGGTCGGCCAGGTTGCCAAGCGTCAGGCTGTCACCAACCCGGACCGCACCGTCATCTCCATCAAGCGCGAGATGGGCACCAACCATAAGGTGGTCGTGGACGGCAAGGACTATACTCCCCAGGAGATCAGCGCGATGATCCTGGCCAAGCTGAAGGCCGACGCCGAAGCCTACATCGGCGAGACCGTCTCCCAGGCCGTCATCACCGTTCCGGCCTATTTCTCCGACGCCCAGCGTCAGGCCACCAAGGACGCCGGCCGCATCGC
>JAFQGN010000370.1 GCA_017398245.1 Clostridia bacterium
AATGATTTCTTTGGGGAGGGTGCGGGAGGGGCCATTATTTTTCTAAAGAAAGGCCCCTCCCGCAAAAATACATATTACGTGGTCGTCACGGCGGCGTTTTCGCCGGCGCGGTATCCGGTGGAAAAGGCGAGCTGCAGGTTGAAGCCGCCGGTGAGTGCGTCGATATCGACGAGCTCGCCCGCGAAGAACAGGCCGGGCAGCCGGCGCGATTCCATGGTGGAGGGGTTCACGTCCTTCACGCTCACGCCGCCTCGGGTGACGACGGCTTCGTTAAAGCCGCGCAGGGATGCGACGGTGAGCGGCACGGCCTTGACGAGCTCGGCCAGTTTTTTGCGGTCGGCCGATTTCCACTCGCTGACCTTTGTTTCGGAAGAGAAGCCCGCCATGCGCAAAATTTCCTGCCCTAAGGCGCGGGGGGTGAGCCCGTAGACGATGGAAGCGAGGGTGGCGCGCGGGTTGGACTGGATATCGCGCAGAAGGCGTTCGTCCAGAGCCTTGCTTGTCAGCGCGGGCTTGAGGTCGATTTCAAGAGATACGCCCTTGGCCTCTTCCGGCAGCACAGCCGACATGGACAAAACCAGCGGGCCGGTGACGCCGAAATGGGTGAACATCATTTCGCCCTGATCGCTGTAGAGCGTTTTGCCGTCCTTTTTCGCGCTCAGGCGCACGTTTTTCAGCGTGAGGCCGGAGAGCGAGGAGGGCCATGTCTCGACGGTGTTGACAGGAACGAGAGAGGGCGCGCACGCGGTGACGGTATGGCCGGTCTCTTTGGCGAAACGATGGCCGTCGCCGGTGGAGCCGGTAGTGGCATAGGAAAGACCGCCGGTGGCCGCGATGACCGTGCGCGCGGAGATGATCTCGCCCGATTCGAGCCGGACGCCTGCGGCGCAGCCGTCTTCGGTGAGGATCTTTTCCACGCGGGCGTTGAGGCGCACCTGAACGCCGCTGCGGCGCATCTCGGTCTCCAGAGCCTTGGTGATATCGCTGGCCTTATCGGACACGGGGAAGACGCGCTCGCCGCGCTCGACCTTGAGCGGACAGCCGGCGTTTTCGATCAGGTCCATCAGCGCGTTGTTGTCAAAACGCGAATAGGCCGCGTACAGGAAGCGCGGGTTGCGCATGATGTTTTTGAAGAAGGGGTCGCGCTCGGCCGCGTTGGTGACATTGCAGCGGCCTTTGCCGGTGATATAGATCTTTTTGCCCAGTTTTTCGTTGCGTTCCAGAAGCAGAACGCTTGCGCCCGAGCGGCCTGCGGAGATGGCCGCCATCATGCCGGCCGCGCCGCCGCCGATGACCAGCACGTCGAAAATTTCGTTCTTCATGGCTTATTCGGGCGTGTTTTTGTTCACGTAAACGTTGTACTCGGCCCAGGTGTTCTCCAGACGGCGGAAATTGGAGGCGACCTGAGAGCGCCTGCGCTGGCCAAGGGCCACGATGAGCGCGTTGATGAGCGAGAACGGCGCGGCCATGGAATCGACAAAGGAGGCCATATCGCACTTGGCGGTGAGGCAGTAATCGGCAAGGGAGCTCAGCGGGGAGAGCGGGCCGTCGGTAATGGCGACGAGCGTGGCCCCGCGGCTGCGCGCAAACTGCATGGCCTTGATGGTGTGGCTGGTGTAGCGCGGGAAGCTGATGCCGATGAGCACATCTTCTTCGGAGATCTTGTAGATCTGCTCGAAGACGTCGGAAACGCCGGAGGTGACGACGTGGATGTTGCCGAGGATATAGTTGAGGTAATGGCCGAAGAACTGGGCAAGCGGCGCGCTGGCACGAAGGCCCAGCACGTAAATATGGCGCGCTTCCAGGATCTTTTCGATCACGCCTTCGAACGCCTTGATGTCCAGCTCGTTCATGGTGGAGCGGATGTTCTGGATGTCGGCCTTGAACACCTTGTTGAGCACCTGGCTGTCGTCCATATCGGTGGTCATTTCAAAGCGCTGCGCGGCGGTGAGCCGGTGGCGGATGAGCTCCTGCAGAGCCTTTTGCAGCTGCGGGTAGCCCTCGTAGCCCAGCGCGGCGGCAAAGCGCACCACGGTGGATTCGCTAACGCCGACATATTCGCCAAGCTTGGCCGCAGTCATGAAGGCGGCTTTATCGTAATGGCTGACGATGCATTCGGCGATGCGGCGGTGGGATTTGGAAAGTTTTCGACCGCTTTGATTCAGTCTGTCTATCAATTCATGGGTGTTTTCCATGCATGGGAGGCTCCTTCCTGCGAAATACAGGGTACAGTATAGCGGAAAACGGAGAAAAATGCAAGTTAATCCTGCAACTCCTGCATCGAAATTTGCGGCTGGGCAATTTGTAGAATGTTAAATATGCAGATTTGCGAGTGGTACGCAAGAGGGAAAGCTGTTTGACCAAGAGCGGCACGGGCAAACGAAACGGCGGATCGGTTCGTGACGCGCAAGGGATGTAATTTGTTCCAGCGCAGTGTTTGGCGCGGAGGCGCTGTTGCAAAAGCGCCCTTAAGTGGTCGATTTTGGCAGAAAATGGCACGAAAGTGCATCTGAAAAAACGAATGTTTTTATCGATTCTGGGACATTACGGGCGTTTTGGCGGGTTTGGAGAGGCGGGGGGGGG
>JAFQGN010000371.1 GCA_017398245.1 Clostridia bacterium
CAAACTCTTATGTTTGATCTTTATCGTTTCCGGAGTCTCTCTTTACCTTCCTTAGCTTCCGGCTTCACGCGCCAACGCAAACCCTTCCGCTTCTCAGGTCTCAACTCCAGTCACTCTTAACTCGTTCGGAATCTGACTGTTGTTTCTTCTCTCTTCAAACCATTCTGTATCGTTTTCAAGGATCTTTGCGCTCCCTCAGGTTCAGCTCGTTGCTGCCGTTCCCTCAAGCGCAGGTGTTATTATATACTACGAACCCCACTTTGTCAACACTTTTTGGCGTTAAGAAAACATTTATTGCATTTCCGAACTCAGAGCTTCGTTCCAAGCACCAAACAGCACGTCATTCCGAACATTTCAAGCAATAAGCCCTTGATCGATACGGATATCGTCATGTTTCAAAGACACATTCGGAGTTCATAACCCTCATCTTAACAATCCCGAGCAAACGACCCCGAAACTTTTTTCAAGAAAATCCAAAGAAAAAAGGAGGCCTTTCTTCCCGAAAGACCTCCTTTTTACCTGTCAGCCGCCGATAAACAGCCGCGCGACATCCTTAAACGTAATGAACGCCACAAAGCAGAGCAGCAGGATCAGCCCGGCCGCGTGCACCCACGCTTCTTTTTCCACCGGGATCGGCTTTCGGCGCACGCCTTCCACGATCAAAAACAGCAGCCTACCGCCATCCAGCCCCGGCACCGGCAGAAGATTCATAATGCCCAGGTTCAACGAAATAACCACGATCCAGTTGATCACCATGTGCATCCCCTGGCTCACATCGCGGCTGACCGTCGTAATGATGCCCACCGGCCCCATCGTAGATTCGAGAACTTCCTTATTTGTGAACAACTGGCGCAGCACATCCACCATTGCGGTCGACATTTCCGCCATCATAAAACCGCTGTAACGCACAGCCTCGCCAAAGTTCAGCCGCACGGGGACAGTGCCCAGCATCACGCCGATCTGATACGCGCCCGCCTCTTCGTTCCACTCCGGCGTCAGCGCAAGCTCGATCGTCTCGCCGTTTCGATCCACCTCAAAGGCGATCGTCCGCCCTTCGTCCGCCTCGCGGATCAGCTCAATGAGCCTGCTCTGGCCGGCCGAGTCCATCGAAACGGGTTCGTTTTCGACCATCGTGATCACGTCGCCCGGCGCAAAGCCCGCCATTTCCGCAGCAGAGCCCTCTACCAGCGAGGCGACGACCGGCGCGGGCTCGTACAGCTCATACGCCGTGTAAAACACGACCAGCATCACAAAAGCGAGCACAAAATTCATGACCGGGCCCGCAGCAACGGTGATAAACCGCTTCCAGACCGGCTGATTGCGCATAGCGCGCGAGTCTTCGGAAGCATCGTCTTCACCCGCAAAAGCGCAGAAACCGCCAAACGGGAAAAGGCGCAGCGAATACTTTATGCCGCTCTTTTCAAACCCGCAAAGTCTCGGGCCCATGCCGATGGCATACTCCAGTATACGCATACCCGTGAGACGGCCGGCGATATAGTGGCCGAACTCGTGCACCGCAACGATCACGCCGAGAATAACGATCGCGGCGATCACATACAAAATGTTCATTCCGATGATCTCCTATTATTTGATATGTTATCCATACACAAAACAGGGCTTTTTGTCAACAGCCGGACAGAATTCGCCCGGAATGTCCCATTTTTGCCCGAAACACGCTTTTTCAAGAGTGCATTTTCGTGCATTTTTCGTGCAAAACGCGCCATTTAAGCCCGTTTAAGCAAGCGCGCCTTCCGGAAAACGGCACGAAAATTCGCCCCAAACGCCCCATTCAGCGATTCCGCCTGCGTAAAGCCGCTCGCCGCTGATGACGCACAGACTCGGGCACGACAGCGCCCCATCCGGGCATGAATCGGCAGTTCGCTGCTTCCAGAGGAAGGGGATCCGTCAACGATCCAATCGCAACGCGCAAAAACCGAACAGGCCGATGATCCGTCGCCTCAAAACCCAGTCACAACGCGCGCGAACCGAGCAGCCCGGCGGTTCGCTGTTTTCAGGCCCGGTCACAGTACGCGCGAGCCGAGCAGCCCGGCGGCGATGCGCCTTGCCTGCCTATCCGCCTCTTGGACGTCCTCGATGCCGCCCACGTTCCCGACCGCAGCCTTCGCCATCGTCTCTTCCACGATGGGCGAAATTTCGCCGAACGGGATCTGCCCGTTCAGGAACTCGCCGACGGCCACCTCGTTCGCGCCGTTGAAAATGCAGGCCGCCGTGCCGCCCTGACGAAGAGCCGCGCGCGCCAGCTTCAGAGCCGAGAACTTATCCATATCCGGCTGTTCGAACGTCAGGCTCGCGACCTGCGCAAGATCCAGCTTGCGGCCCTGCGCAGGCATCCTCTCCGGGAAGGACATGGCATAGGCGATGGGCGCGCGCATATCCGGCACGCCAAGCTGCGCCAGCACGCAGCCGTCTTCAAATTCGATCATGCTGTGCACAATGCTCTGCGGGTGCACGAGCACGCCGATGCGCTCCTCGGGCATATCGAACAAATAGCTCGCCTCGATGACCTCAAGGCCCTTATTCGCCATCGTCGCGCAATCCACGGTGATCTTGCGCCCCATGTTCCACGTGGGGTGCTTGAGCACGTCCGAGACCCCGGCCGCGTACATTCTTTCCTTTTCCCACGTGCGGAACGGGCCGCCGGACGCAGTGAGGATCAGCCTTTCGAGCGTGTTGCAATCGCGCCCGCGCAGGCACTGGAAGATGGCGCTGTGTTCGCTGTCGACGGGCAGAATGGGCTTGCCGAGCTTTCGGGCAAGGTTCATCACAAGGCTTCCGCCCGTGACGAGCGCTTCCTTATTGGCCAGAAGCAGCCGTTCACTGTGCACAAGCGCCGCCATGGAGGCCGGGAGGCCCGCCGCGCCGACGACGGCCGTGAGCACATCCTGCGCCTTTGCCGCCTCGACAACGCGCTCGTTGCAGTCCTCGCCGAAAAACCATTCGATCCCTTTCAGATCTTCCGGGATCTCCTCCGGCTCGTTCACGATGCCGCATACCCGCGGCCTGAACTCGCGCGCGAGCGCAAAAAGCACCTCCGCGCGGGAGTGGATGGTCATGGCCGCAACCTTGTACAGGCCCGGGTTTTCGCGCACGACGTCCAGTGTCTGGCTGCCGATGGAGCCGCCCGCGCCCAATACCGCTATCGTTCTCATATCCCTAATACCTCATACAGGGAGCGATCTCTCGCTCCCTGCTTTCTGTGTATTCTATTCCTTTACGCGTTTCTTATGCAGCAAGGAGCAGCATGAAGATGGCCGCGCACAGACCGTTGAACAGGTGGCTGTCCATCCTGTCCATCACGCCGCCGTGGCCCGGGAAAATGGTTCCATAATCTTTCACGCCGCAATAGCGCTTGATCGCCGAGGCGCAAAGGTCTCCAAACTGGCCCGCAACGCCGGCCACCGCGCCGAACACCGCGCAGCTCCACAGCGGCGGGAACTGGCCGGCATACTGCTGCCACGCGGGCACGATCTTGCACGCCAGCATCATCAAAAGCGGTACGACGACCGCAGTGACGACCGAAGCCGCCCAGCCGGCCGCGCTGCCCTCCACCGTCTTTTTGGGGCTGAGCTTGGGGGCCAGCAGCTTCTTGCCATAGAGCGAGCCGATCTCGTAGGCCGCGATATCGTTAAAGATGGCCGTATAATAGGTAAGGCCGGTGAGCACGCGCGCGTACATCGGCGCTTCGATATAGGTCGGCGCGATCAGAAGGCCAAAGAGGATGCCCGGGTACAAAATGGGGAACAAAGTGGAAAAGAGCGCGTCGCTTTCGATATCGCCCTTGAGCATTACCGCGCACAGGCCTACGACCGTGCTCGCCGCGGCCAGCAGGAACATGCCCGTCAGCCCGCCGAAATGGCACGCCGGCAGGCACAGCGCCATAAAGCCGACGCCGACCCACTTAACCGGCTTGGAGCCGCGATGCTCCAGCGCAGAATAGACCTCCATAACACCGATGACGCTGAACACTGCCAGCACGGCACGCATGGCCCAGCCCTGCAAAAGCCATACCAAAATAAACAGCGAGCCAAGGCCGATGCCCGTCATTCTGCGCCTGATCACACCCGGTTTATACATTCTCGCCCATTCTCCCTCGGATCAAAGTCTCGTATTGCAACGCGTGCTGCGGCGTTATTCCTTGCGCCCGCCAAAGCGGCGGTCTCTGCGCGCATAGGCCCAAAGGTCTTCCAGATACCTCTCCTTGGTGAAATCCGGCCAGAGGACCGGATCGAACAGCAGTTCGGCATAAACCGTCTGCCACGGAAGCATGTTGGAAAGCCGCTCCTCTCCGCTGGTGCGGATGAGCAGATCCACATCGGGCAGGTCGAACGTATACAGGCCTGCCTGGATGTCCTTTTCGGTGAAAGAATCCGGATCTTCGCCCGCCTGCGCGCGCTTTGCAAGCAGTTTTGCCGCGTGCAGAAGCTCCTGCCGGCCGCCGTAATTGAGCGCGATGGCCAGAGTCAGGCCCGTGTTGTCCTTCGAGCGTTCCATGGCGCTGGCGACCGCGTCCCTTTGCGGCGCGGGCAGGCCTTCGATATCGCCAAGGATGCGGATGCGCACGTTTTCATCGCAAAGCTCGTCGATCTCGCTGCGGAAATAGCGAAGCAGAAGCGCCATCAGCGCGTCCACCTCTTCCTTCGATCTCGACCAGTTTTCCGTCGAAAACGCATAGATCGTCAGCACCTCAATGCCGATATCGCTGGAAAAGCGGATGATATCGCGCAGGGCCTCGGTTCCGGCCTGATGCCCCGCCGCGCGCGGAAGATTGCGCTGCTTGGCCCAGCGGCCGTTGCCATCCATAATGATGGCGACGTGCCGGGGCAGCTTGGGCGGAAGCTGCATTTGCTGCGGATCATCGTGCTTTTCAGGCTGCGCCGGCCTGAGCAGACCGGAAAGCTTTTTCATAATGTCCAAACCGGCACACCTCTTTTCTTTCACAGGTTCATGTTGGATACGGCCAAAGGGGCGCTGCCCCTTCGGAATCCCGTTTTTGGGGATGGGTTTTCTGCCAATCCCATAATTGAGGGGTTCAGGGGGAATCATTCCCCCTGACAGGGTTTTAGGGGCAGAGCCCCTAACGTTCTTCCCCCTGACAGGGTCTTAGGGGCGGAGCCCCTAATGTTCTTCCCCGGCGTGTTCCTCCCCCGCGCTGGGCAACGGGAAAAACGCGGCCGTGATGCAGCCGCGTGAAAGATCGGCCCGGACAACGCGCCACAGGCCGTTTTCGCAGGGCAGGCCCCGGGGCGGAGAGGTCTTCTCCACCGCCGGTTCCACGCCCGTGTCGTTTTTGATCAGCGCAAGCGCCTTATCCAGTTCCAGCCCGATGACTTTCATCATACGGACATGATCTCTTTTTCCTTATCGGCGGCCAGCTTGTCCAGATCCTTGACCTTGCCGTCGGTCACCTTCTGCAGCTTATCCTCGGCCAGCTTCTGATCGTCTTCGGTCATTTCGCCGTCCTTCTTGAGCTTCTTGAACTGCTCCATGGTATCGCGGCGGATGGCGCGAATGGCGACCTTGCCTTCTTCCGCCAGCTTGCGGACCTGCTTGGTCAGCTCCTTACGGCGCTCTTCGGTCAGCTCCGGAACGATCAGGCGGATGACCTTGCCGTCGTTGGTGGGGTTGATGCCGATATCGCTCTTCTGGATGGCCTTTTCGACCTGGGAGATCATTTTGGCATCCCACAGGTTGATGACCAGCATGCGCGGTTCGGGAGAGGAGATGTTGCCCAGCTGGTTGATGGGAGTGGGCGTGCCGTAATAATCGACAGAGATGCGGTCGAGGATCTGCGGGTTGGCGCGGCCGGCGCGCAGAGTAGCAAACTCCTTCTGCACCACAGCGATGGTCTTATCCATTTTTTCGGTAGCGGTCTTAATATTGTCAGTATACATGGAATGTCCTCCCCTGCAAAAATATCTTCGTTTCAAAAGCCCCTGCGCATGGGCATAGGCCGATAGATATATTGTACCGAATCCCGGCCCAAATGACAAGAGCGGACGAACCATTTTCCACGGTTCATCCGCTCAAATTCATATTTGCGCCAATCTTTTTGGGCCTCTTATGCACGCCGGAGCAACGCTGCGCTTTTGTCAGACAGCGGCTCGGAGGCCATTATGCGTTCCGCTTTCATCCGGCGGGGGCTTTAGGACCTTTGTGCATGCATGATGGTGCGCTTCGTTTTCGCCCGGCAAGGGTTTTGGACTGTTATGCGTGCACGGTGGTGCCGATGTCCTCGCCCCTGACCACGCGCAGGATGTTTTCCGGCTTGTCCATATGGAACACGCGCAGCTCCTTCACGCCGCGATCCATGAGCAGCTGGAAGGCGGTCTGGTCCATGACCTTGAGGTTCATGCGGATGCAGTCGGCATAGGTCACGTCCTTGAGCAGCTTGGCTTCCGGATTCTTGCGCGGGTCGGAATCGTACACGCCCTCGACCGTGGTGCCCTTGAAGACGGTATCGGCCTTGAGCTCGGCCGCGCGCAAGGCGACGGCGGTATCGGTGGTGAAGAAGGGGTTGCCGCTTCCGCCGGCCAGCAGCGCGATGCCGCCGTTTTTGAGGCATTTATCGGCCGCAGCGGCGGTATAGAGCCTGGCGAAGCGGTTCATTTCCTGCGCGGTGAAGACTTCCGCCTTCACGCCTTCGCGAAGGAGGAAATCCTGCGCGCAGAGGGCGTTGATGACGGTGGCGAGCATGCCCATCTGGTCGGCGTTGACGGGGTCCATATCGTTAGAGAAGCGACCGCGCCAGATATTGCCGCCGCCGATGACCACGCCGGGTTCCACGCCCATGCGCGCCACTTCGGCCAGAACATGCGCTACTTCGCGGCAGCGGGCCTCGTCAAAACAGCCGTTGCCGGAGGAGAGCGATTCGCCGCTGAGTTTGATCAGGATCCTCTTTTTCATATCGATCATCCTTTCTATAGGAGCGCGGAGATACGCTAAGGGGACTCCGTCCCCTTTGATCCCCTGCCAAAGGGAATTCTTCCCTTTGGAATCCCATCTATGGGGAAAATCTTCTTCCGATGTATGAGTGCCATCTCATTTTTGCATTATGTCCGGCAGCGGCAATTGTCAGCGGGCACTGCCCGTCCCGGCAAAGCGTTCCGCTTGGACCGGGCCTCGAGAGGCGGAGGGAACGGGCGGAGGCTCCGCCCCCTGCACCCCTGCCAAAGGGAATTCTTCCCTTTGGAATCCCATCTTTGGGAATCTTATGATCTCAAACCTCGAAGCCCGGCCCAAACGGCACGTTTTGCCGGGCTGAATAACATAACGGGAGACTGCATCTTACCCCTTATTGAGGGGCTCCGGGGGAATCATTCCCCCGGACAGGGTTTCAGGGGCGGCGCCCCTGACGTTCTCTCTGGGCGGCGCCTCTGACGTCCTCTCTGGGCGGCGCCCCTGACGTTTTCCCGTGCTCCCGGGCCTGCAAAAACAGCCGCCGGATAACTCCGACGGCTGTATAGAGACGAAATTACTGAGCGGCGCCAGTCTGCTTCGCGACTTCGGCGGCCAGATCGTCCTGACGCTTCTCGAGGCCGTCGCCCATCTTATAGCGGGTGAAACGGACGATATCGAGACCCGGGCACGCCTTCTTGATCATGGCGGCGACGGTGACGTCGGGATCCTTGACGAAGACCTGTTCGAGCAGGCAGACGTCCTTGTAGAACTTCACAATGCGGCCTTCGACCATCTTCTCGATGATCTTCTCGGGCTTGCCTTCGTTGCGGGCCTGAGCGATGAGGATTTCCTTCTCATGCTCGAGGTGGGACGGATCCACTTCTTCGCGGCGGACATATTCCGGAGCGACGGGGGAAGCAGCGGCGATCTGCAGAGCGACGTCGTGCAGAACGGCCTTGACTTCTTCGTTCACTTCGCCGCAGGAAGCTTCGACCAGAACGCCAACCTTGCCGCCCATGTGGATGTAGCTGTCCACGGTGCCGTTTTCGGCAGTGTAGCGGGCGAAGCGGCGGATGGTGATCTTCTCGCCGATCTTGGCGGTCTTGGCGGTTACGAGATCGGCCACGGTCTGGGTCTCGTCATACTGGCAGGCCAGCAGGGCGTCGACATCGGCCGGGTTGTTCTTGATGATGATCTTGCAAACGTCGGTGACCAGCTCGCCGAACTCGTCGGTCTTGGCGACGAAGTCGGTCTCGCAGTTGATCTCGACCAGAGCGCCGGTGTTGCACTTGTTGCAGATATAGCTGCCAACGAGGCCTTCAGCTGCGATGCGGCTCTGCTTCTTGGCGGCGGCGGCGAGGCCCTTCTCACGCAGGAAGTCGATAGCCTTCTCCATGTCGCCGTTGGTGGCGGCCAGAGCCTTCTTGCAATCCATCATGCCGGCGCCGGTGCGGCCGCGCAGTTCCATAACAACTTTTGCGCTGATTTCCATAGCAAATATCCTCCTGTCGGTTATTCAGGATGCGCAGGACAGCCTTTGCGCCGCCCTGCGCCTGTGTGTATCAGAAATTATTCAGCAGCTTCGACAGCGGCCTCTTCGGGAGCGGCTTCGTTCTGCTCGCCCTGCTTGCCTTCCAGGATGGCGTCGGCCATCTTGCCGGCGATCAGCTTCACGGCGCGGATAGCGTCGTCGTTGCCCGGGATGACGTAGTCGATCTCGTCCGGATCGCAGTTGGTATCAACGATAGCCACGATCGGGATGTTCAGAGCGCGGGCTTCCGCAACGGCGATGTGCTCCTTGCGGGGGTCAACGATGAACAGAGCGCCCGGCAGGCCCTTCATTTCGCGGATGCCGCCCAGGTTCTTCTCGAGCTTTTCGCGCTCGCCGCACAGCTTGATGACTTCCTTCTTGGGCAGGACTTCAAACTGGCCGGTAGCTTCCATCTGATCGATGGCGTTCAGGCGGGCGATACGGGTCTTGATGGTGCGGAAGTTGGTCAGGGTGCCGCCCAGCCAGCGGTTGTTGACATAGTACATGCCGCAGCGCTTGGCTTCGGACTCGATGGATTCCTGAGCCTGCTTCTTGGTGCCGACGAACAGGATGTTCTTGCCTTCCAGGGCCACGTCACGGATGAACATATAGGCCTCGTCGATCTTGCGGACGGTCTTCTGCAGGTCGATGATGTAGATGCCGTTGCGCTCGGTGAAGATGTACTGAGCCATCTTGGGGTTCCAGCGGCGGGTCTG
>JAFQGN010000372.1 GCA_017398245.1 Clostridia bacterium
AGCACATGGTGGTTGATCGTGGCGTTTTCGATATCGGTCAGGTTTTCGATGCCGAAGAACGCCTCGGCCTTCCTTGCGCCCTCTTCGGTCAGGTGGATGGTCTTCTTCTTTTCGTCCTTTTCGTAGTCCTCGCCCTCGTGCAGGCGGCTGGCGAAGCGATCGGCCCGGTTATACATTTCGGTCGATTTTTCGCCCTGGCCGGAGATGATCAGCGGGGTGCGGGCCTCGTCGATGAGGATGGAGTCGACTTCGTCCACAATGGCGAAGTTCAGCGGCCTCTGCACGAGCCTTTCCTTGCGCGTGGCCATATTATCGCGCAGGTAATCAAAGCCCAGCTCGTTATTGGTGGCGTAGGTAACGTCCGCCGCATAGGCCTTCTGCCTGTCCGCGGGTTCCAGATCGTGCACGATCAGGCCCACGGTCATATCCATAAAGCGGAACACTTTGCCCATCCACTCGCTGTGGAAGCGGGCCAGGTAATCGTTCACGGTCACAACATGCACGCCCAGACCGGAAATGGCGTTGAGATAGGCCGGGAAGCACGCGGTCAGCGTCTTTCCCTCGCCGGTGAGCATTTCGGCGATGCGGCCCTGGTGCAGCGCGATGCCGCCGATAAGCTGCACCTTGAACGCCCTCTGGCCGATGGCGCGGAACGCTCCTTCGCGCACGGCGGCAAACGCTTCCACCAGCATGTCGTCCAGAGATTCTCCATTATTGTAACGCTCGCGGAAGAGGCGGGTCTGGCCGCGCAGCTCTTCATCGCTCATTTTTTCGTATTTCGGCTGCAGCGCGATGACCTGCTCCGCCTGCTGCGTGAGCTTTTTGACCTCCGCGTCGCTCGAACCGGTAAGGATCTTCTTGAGAAAATTAAACATGGGTATCCTCCTGATTTTCCTGAAAAACAGGGCTCTTTGCGGCAAAATCCCGCCTTTACCCCATTAAACACTTTATATTACCATGTCAAATGGCCGAAAGCAAGGGCGCCAACGTTATGCTCTTGCGGCGATTTGACGAACCTTCCCTTTTCCGCGTAGACACAGCAAAAGGCGCTCTGCCAAAAGCAGAGCGCCCCTTTTCCGTTTCCGCAGCTCTTCAGCCGCCGCACTTTTCCGGCGCGCCGCGCGGAATGTCCGCCAGCGTTATGCCGTCAAGATAATCGTAAATGACTTTTTCCAGTCCGGTCCACACGCGCAGCATGTCGCACTCGTCGCAGCGCTCACATTCGTTCACTTCGCCCTGCAGGCAGGTCACCGGCGCAAGAGAGCCTTCCGTCAGCTGCAAAACCTCGCCAACCGTCACGCTTTCGGGCTTGCGGGCCAGCCTGTAGCCGCCCTGATACCCGCGCGAGGACTGCAGGATGCCGCTCTTTCCCATCAGCATCACGATCTGCTCAAGATATTTTTGAGAGATCCCCTGCCGTTTGGCAACATCCTTGAGCGCGATGAACCCTTCGTCCTGGTTCTGCGCAAGATCGAGCAGCATGCGCAGGGCATAGCGGCCTTTTGTAGATATTTTCATAGTGAAACGCACCTCCGTTATGCCTCTATAATACCAGTATTTGCATAGGTTTTCAAGCATTTGTTCGCTTTTTTTCCGGGAAATCGTGCGTTGTTTGGCGTATTTCCCGTCTTTTTGCCAAAAAATAGCGCCTGTCGGTCTCCGTTTTGCAGCCCGCGCATCGCCGCCCGACCGCCGGCCCTGCGCAAAAAACCACGGTTGCGCGGCGGGCAGATATTGGGTATAATAGGAATCGGAAAAGGCTGCGCGCGCAGCCCGAACAAAAATGATATAATCGCAAGAATTGGAGGGACCTCCCATGAAACTGAGCGTTTTCGCCGTCCTTCTGCAGGACAAGAGCTTTGACGAGGCCTGCAAATATCTTTCCGAAGCCGGCGTTCAGGCCGTAGAGATCGGCTGCGGCGGTTTCCCGGGCAAAGCGCATTGCAACCCGGAAGAATTCCTCGCCCATCCCGAAAAGATCGACGAGATGCTGGCCACGCTGAAAAAGTACAACCTGGAAATCGCCGCCCTGTCCACCCACGGCAACGCCGTGCACCCGGACAAGGCCGTCGCCAAGCAGTTCCACGATGATTTCACCAACGCCGTTCTGCTGGCCGAAAAGATGGGTGTCACCCGTATCGTCACCTTCTCCGGCTGCCCCGGCGGCTCCCCGGAAGACAAGACCCCGAACTGGGTCACCTGCCCCTGGCCGGATGACTTCACCGCCATCCTGGACTACCAGTGGAACGAGGTCCTGATCCCCTATTGGAAGAAGACCGCCGCCTTCGCCGCCGAGCACGGCATCACCCAGATCGCGTTCGAGATGCACCCGGGCTTCTGCGTCTACAACCCGGAAACCCTGCTGAAGATCCGCGCTGCCGTGGGCGATATCATCGGCGCCAACTTCGATCCCTCCCACCTGATTTGGCAGGGTATTGAGCCTGTTGCTGCAATCCGTTATCTGCAGGGTGCGATCTACCATTTCCATGCAAAGGATACCAAGATCGATAAGATCAATACTGCTCGTATCGGCGTTCTTGATACAAAGCACTACGGTGATGAATTGAACAGAAGCTGGGTATTCCGTGCATGCGGTTACGGTAAT
>JAFQGN010000373.1 GCA_017398245.1 Clostridia bacterium
ATTGAAATCGAGACCATGGCCCGCATGGCGAAGGACGCGTTCCTGAATTTCGTGCGCGGTAAGAGCGAGCTGCCTCCGGAGCTGATCGAAACCATCGCCGATGAGCACGATATCGCCGCTTTGCCCGACGTCATCGCCGCAAACGCCTTCCGCGAGCTCGAGGACAAGCAGAAGATCCTCGAATGCCGCGCGCTCAAGCTGCGCTATCAGACTCTTTTGGAGATCCTCGAGCGCGAAACGCAGATGCTGGCCGTCGAAAAGCGCATCCAGAACCTCGTCCGCGAAAGCATCGATAAAAACCAAAAGCAGTACTATCTGCGCGAACAGCTGCGCGTGATCAAGACCGAGCTGGGCGAAGACGAAGAGGGCGCGATTGACCAGCTGCGCGAAAAGCTGAAAAAGAGCGCCATCCACGGCGAGGCGCGCGACATGGCCGAGCGCGAACTCAAGCGCATGTCGCACATGGCCCCGGGCACGCCGGAGCTGTCCGTCAGCCGCGGCTATATCGAATTTTTTCTGGAGCTTCCGTGGGAAAAGACGCCGGAGAAGCCCTTCAAGATCGAAAAGGCGCGAAAGATCCTCGAAAACGAGCACTTTGGCCTGGATAAGGTCAAGCAGCGCGTGCTGGAATATCTGGCCATCCGCGCGCTCAACCCGCAGGGCAAGGCGCCCATCCTGTGCCTTGTCGGCGCGCCCGGCGTAGGCAAAACCAGCGTCGCCCGCTCCATCGCCCATGCGCTCAACCGCAAATTCGTACGCATGAGCCTTGGCGGCCTGCACGATGAAGCCGAGATCCGCGGCCATAGGCGCACCTATATCGGCGCGATGCCCGGCCGTATCCTCTCCCTCATCCGCCAGTGCGAGGCCGATAACCCCGTGTTCCTGCTCGACGAGATCGACAAGCTGACCTCCGACATGCGCGGCGACCCGGCCAGCGCCCTGCTCGAAGCGCTCGATCCGGAGCAGAATTCCACCTTCTCCGATCATTATGTCGAAGCGCCGTACGACCTGAGCCGCGTTCTGTTCGTGACCACGGCCAACACCACCGATACCATCCCCGGCCCGCTGCTCGACCGCATGGAGCTGATCGAAGTCCCCTCCTACACGCTGGAAGAAAAGGTCCAGATCGCGAAAAAGCATCTCTGGCCCAAACAGCTCAAGGAACACGCGCTGAACAAGACGCAGGTGAAGATCAGCGAGAGCGTTCTCCGGCAGCTGATCGAAGGCTACACCGCCGAAGCCGGTGTTCGCACGCTGGAGCGACAGCTGACCACCGTGCTGCGCAAGAGCGCGGTCAAGATCCTCGAAATGCCCGAGGACGAGCGCAAGGGCGTTACCGTTACCCCCGCCCTGCTGGAAGAATTCCTGGGCGTTCCCTATCACAACCCCAAG
The DNA here is from genome assembly GCA_017398245.1 of Clostridia bacterium. Next base: position 1,393 of record JAFQGN010000373.1, read on the forward strand.
GCCGGCTCCAAGGAGCCCGAGACCGGCGTTGTTAACGGCCTTGCGTGGACCAGCATCGGCGGCAAGACCATGCCCATCGAGGCTACGGTCATGCCCGGCGGCGGACATATCGAGCTGACCGGCCAGCTTGGCGATGTGATGAAGGAATCCGCGCGCACGGCGTTCTCTTACCTGCGCAGCCACTGCGACAAATACGAGATCGACAGCGAATTCAACAAAAAGAACGACCTGCACATCCACGTGCCGGAAGGCGCCGTGCCCAAGGACGGCCCCTCCGCCGGCGTTGCACTCACCTGTGCCATGCTCTCCGCCATTACCGGCAAGCCTGCGCGTCAGGACGTGGCCATGACCGGCGAGATCACCCTGCGCGGCAAGGTGCTGCCCATCGGCGGCGTGAAGGAGAAGCTGCTGGCGGCCTACCGCATGGGCATTTCCACCGTGCTCGTTCCCGAGGAGAACAAGAAGGATCTGGTCGAGATCCCGGCCGAGGTGCGCTCCAAGCTGGACGTGCACACCATCTCCGGCGTCGATCAGGCCATCTCCATCATTTTCGACGTCTGATTCGCATCTCCCATTATAAAAACGACCCTCTGCAGTGCCCCTGCAGAGGGCATTTTGGAGGAAACCGATATGAAGATCCGCTCCGGCCGCTTTGTGACCTCGCTCGATCAGCTCAAGTCCTTTCCGGGCAGAGGCCTTCCGGAGATCGCTCTGGTCGGCAAGAGCAACGTGGGCAAGTCGTCCATGATCAACCGCCTCGCCGGCAATTCCAAGCTCGCGCGCACCTCTTCCGAGCCCGGCAAGACGCGCCTGATCAACATGTACCTCATCAACGAGGAGTTCTTCTTTGCCGACCTGCCCGGCTACGGCTTCGCCAAGGCCCCGCGCGATGAAAAGGCAAAGTGGGGCCGCATGATCGAAGGCTATCTTTCCGGAAGCAACCAGCTCAAGTTCGCGCTGCAGCTGGTCGACATCCGCCACAACCCCACGGCGGACGACGTGATGATGGTCAACTACCTGCGCCATTACAACATTCCGTTCATCGTCGTGGCCACCAAGGCCGATAAGGTCTCCGGCGCCAAGCGCGGCCCCTCCGTCATGAATATCTGCCGCGGCCTGCAGGTGCAGCCCTGGCAGGTGTACCCCTTCTCTTCTGAAAACGGTTTCGGCATGGACAAACTCGTCACTCGCATCGGTCAGGCGCTGGGTGAAAAGCCCGTCGAGATCGAAGAGACCGCCGAGGACGAAATCGAAGCCGAAGAATGATCCCGTTCACAACCGCTGCATAGCCCCTTAACGGGGCTATTTTCGTATAGCCGGCCAATTGTGCAAGGAGGCGCGCGATGCTCATGGAAAACAAATACCCCGTATTGGAATTTGACGGCACGAGAACCGCAAAGCTGGAACCCGCAGCATACGCCAAGCAGAAGCTCTCAGCAAACAAGCTGGTCATCACCTATTTTCCGGAGGTGATGGAAAAGCTGATCGCGGAAGAAATCATCCTCCCCGAAGCGCGGATCCGCGGCGAAACCCCGATTGTGGTGTATCGGTTTTCCGGTTCCGACACGCTGATCCTGCTCGGCCCGGTCGGCTGCCCTGCCTGCGGGAGGATCCTTGAGATCGTTCACGCCATGGGCGTTGACAAGGTCATGTTCTGCGGGGGCGGCGGCGTTCTGGACAAAAATACCGAGGTCGGCCAGCTCCTCGTCGTAGACGGAGCGATCCGCGACGAAGGCTTCTCCTACCATTACATCGAACCTTCCCGAACCATTTATACAGACCCGGCCGTCACCGAAAAGATCGTCCGTTATCTTGAAGGAAGAAATATCTCTTACCTTCGCGGGCTGACATGGACGACCGACGCGATCTTCCGCGAAACGCCCGACGCCATCGCGCGCCGAAGGGAAGAAGGCGCGAAGATCGTCGAAATGGAGCAGGCCGCCTGTATCGCCGTTTCGCAATTCCGCGGCTTTGCCTACGGCGCGCTGCTCTATGGCGGAGACGACCTTTCGCAGAGCGAATGGAGCAAACGAGAATGGATGAGCCGGAATGGGATACGGTACGATCTCGTTCTCCTTTGCAAAGAACTGCTCGACATCCTCTGAACCGGCCCGTATGAACCGCAAAAAAACAGGAGCCGTGATACATTTCTGTATCACGGCTCCTCGCTTCATTTCCTATTCCTCGATGGGAGTTCCTTTCGGGCTCAGCCCTCAACGACGCTCAGGTCGATCTTCACGTTCGCTTCGGCGACCCACTTGGCCACCTGCTCGTCATACGCAGCGGTCTGCAGATCCTTGGTCACGCTCTCGGTGATCTTCTCCTCCAGCTCGCTCATCGGCACCGCGCCGGCGGTCACATCGCTGTGATAGCGGATGATATGCACGCCGTAGCTGGTGACGGCCGGTTCGGAAACATCGCCGATCGCCTGCAGAGCCATGGCGGCGTCGCGGAACTCGGGCACCCAGCTTTCAGACTGGGCATGCACATAGTAGCCCTCGGTCTTGGCCGGCTCGTTGTTCATGCCCGGGTCGGTGTTGTACTTTTCGATCAGCGCCTCGAAGTCCTCGCCGGCTTCGACAGCGGCCATGACTTCGTCGATGGTGGGCTGCAGCTGCGCCACGAATTCGGCGATCTTCTCTTCCTTCTCGGCCTGCAGCTTGTCGATCTGGCCCTGCAGGTCCTCCGCCGTGACCACGACAGTCTCGCCGTCGGTCTCAGCCGGTTCGGCTTCGGTGTTCAGCGCAGCGATCTGATCTTCCAGATCGGCGATCTGCAGGTTGATGTTGGCCAGCTCCGTCTGCTGCTCTTCGGCAAAGGTGAGCAGGATGTGCTTGACCGTGCGATAGCCTTCCGGATTCCACGCGATGGTCGCGCCGCCGGTCCTGGCCGCTTCGTAAGAATACAGACTCGCGCTGTAGCTGGCTTCATCCGCCGCTACCAGGGCGTTGTACGCGTCCTGAACATTTTCGGGGGTGACGATCACGTCTTCATACACATGCTGATGCAGCTTTGCCAGCACAGCCTCTTCCTTGTACGTAGTCGTCAGGCCTTCCATGGTATAGTTGTTCTGCGCAAAATACTCGCCGATATCCGCGCGGATCTCCTCTTCCGTCAGGCCTTCCTTGGCAAAGGAATCCCAATAGGAATTCAGGGTGTCCTCATATTCGCCGGCAGCGGCTTCCTGCGCCTGGGCCTCTTCTTCCGCCGTCAGGCTCATACCCAGCTCTTCCGCCTTCGCCAGCTGCACCTTGTTTTCCACAAGAGCATCCACGGTGGTCTCCAGCAGGCCGTCGGTCGGGAACGCATAGCCATAATACGAAGAGAGGTACTCGTAGTAGGCCAGCGCGCTCTGATACGCGGGCTCCACTTCGCCCTTGGTCACCGTGCCGCCGTTAAAGGTAGCCACGACTTCGGCCTTGTCCATCGTTTCGTCGACCTTCACCAGATTGCAGCCGGACAGCGCAATGGCGACGACGAACGTCAAAGCGATCAGCTTGAGAATTCTGCGAGACATATGTTTTTCTTCCTTTCCCTGTGGTGAATATGCGAATAGAGTTATTATACAGCTAACTTTGCATTTACGCAAGCGTCAGATTCCCTTCCCGTCTCCCCGTGCCCGAACTTCGTTCAAAAAAGCGATCGTCTTTTCAAAAACGATCTGCTTTTCCGGCCCGTCCGTGCACACATGCGGGCTGTTTTCCAGCCAAATGTGCTCCTTCTGGGCAGAAGACATGCCGTTTACCAGACTCTTGGCGCCCTTCGGGTCGATCGTTGCGTCCTTCGCGCTCTGGAACACGAGCGCAGGCGCGGTGATCGCGAACGCCCCGTGCATGGCGCGCTGGGCGATCTGCCAAACGTCGTATCCCTTCCACAGCGGGAACGTGCGCTCTCCCTGCGCATTATGGGCGTACATGCGCGCAGGCCGCGCGATCTTCGCCGCAAAAGCGCTGCGCTCCTTCATGCGCACGCAGGGCGAATAGCCGATATACGCCTCCACCGGGTATTCCTCGGCCAATATCGCCGCCAGACCGCCGCCCATGGAGATGCCCGCCACGGCCACCCTCGGGCATCCTTCGCGCAATATCGTATACTCCTTCCTTGCGCAGGCCAGCCAATCGCGCCAGGAGACATCTTCCAGCCCCTCCGGCCCGTTCCCATGCCCGGGCAGCAGCGGCACGCGCACGCTGTACCCCTGCGCTTGCAAAAGCCCGGCCAGCTCGCGCATCTGCCCGGCGTTCGCCGTAAAACCATGAAGAAGCAGCACGCCAAAGCCGCTGCTTCCTTCATAGCAAAATGAATCTTTCGAATGCATCGCGTTGAACCTCCCGTTCAAATCTCCGTCGCCTTCAGATCCATTCGTATTCTCTTACAATACCGGGAACAGCAGGCCGTGTCTCGTATCGGAAAGCATCCACCTGAGCTCGTCCTCGGCCATCATGCTCGTGCGGATCGCCAGTACGCCGCTCATCCTGCGCAATTCACAGCCCGTCAACTCCGGCGGGATGGAGCCGTCCACGCGCACAACAAAGCGGGAAACCAGCTTCTCCTCCTTGAACTTCGGCACAAAATCCCCCTTCGGATAGGCCGCCGGGTTCTTTGCCGCATCGATGATATCGCCCACAATCGCGCTGGCCGTGGGCATGCTGCCCGCGCCGCGGCCGGCAATAGTCGTCTCGCCCGCAAAATCGGTATGGATCTGCACGGCGTTGAACACATCGCG
>JAFQGN010000374.1 GCA_017398245.1 Clostridia bacterium
CCGCACACGGGCAGAACGGGCACGCCCGCCTCCCACGCGGCCTCGACAAGGCGATTGCCCGGATCGGACACGGCCGGCGTGCCTGCATCGGAACACAGCGCGACGGTGAGGTCTTCCTCCAGCATGCGTGCGATGATCTCCGGCGCGCGGCTCTCCTCGTTATGCCTGTGGCAGGAGACGAGCGGCTTTTTCAGGCCGAAATGATCCAGCAGCTTCATGGTGACGCGCGTGTCCTCCGCTGCGACGAGATCGGCATCGGCAAAGGCCTGCTTCACGCGCTCGGAAGCATCGGAAAGATTGCCGATGGGCGTTGCGACGACGAGCAGTTTGGGCATCAGGCGTCCCTCCTTTTGAGAAGATAGCAAAGCTCCGTATCCACGGTGAACCGGGCGGCGGTTTCAAGGCTTTCGGGCGTGTTCGCGTCCATCCATGCCGTGTACTGCTCCTCCATGCCCACGTTGCGCCCGCCGAGCGTGCGCGTGGGGAAGGTGACGAGGATGGTTTTCGCCGGGCAGGATTCCAGAAGCGCGACGGCCGCGCCGGCCTTCTGCCTATCCAGCAGGGGCAAAAGCTTCATCATCAGCGCAAGGTCGGCCGGTTCGAACGCGATATCGCACAGAAGATCGGCGCAGAAGGCGTGCACATCCCAGCCGGCGGCTTCGGCCCAAGCGTTCACAGCATTTACCGCGCCGCCCTGGATATCGTAGCCGCGCACGGTCTTCACGCCGAGCGAGCCCAGCGCGATGGGGTTCAGCCCGCAGGCGAGATCCAGCACGCTCTCCGGCGCGCCGCCGATGGCGGCGAACGCCTGTTGGTACATCACGCGCCAGCTGTTTTTGCGCTCGCGCGTGGAGGAATGCAGATCCAGCGTTTTTTCCAGCGCGGCTGCGTTTCCATCGGCAAATTCCTTCGCCATTTTTGAAGCGGCGCTGATCTCCTCGGCGGTCATGAACGCGCCGGTGATGCCGTGCAGGGCCGTGCGCGCGGCCTTGTCCGCCTCCTTGAGCGATTTATAGAGGGGAAGCTTGCCCTCGAACACGCGTTTGACCGTATCCGGGCAGATATCGCGATAGTTTTTGGAGTTCAGGATGGCGTCCAGCGCCTTTTGTTCGCGCTCGTTCATTTTGCCGCCTCCCCGCGCTTTTTCTCGCGCAGCAGCTGCATAAGCCGCTCGTAAAAGCGCAGATTATGCGCCGTGGCGTAGCGCAGGGCCTGCGGGTCGTCGGTCTTGAAGAGGTGATGCAGGTAGGCCCGGGAATGCTTGCGGCAGAGGATGCAATCGCAATGCTCATCGACAGGCCTTCCGTCGCGGGCGTGCTCGTTGTCCAGCGCGCGGTGGTATTTAAAGAAATTTCCGTCCTCGCGCCAGACTCCCTCGGGCGTTTCCATGCCTTCCTTGAAGACGTAGAGCCGCTGGTGCCTTGCCTCGCGCGTGGGGATGACGCAATCAAACAGGGTATAGCCCATTTTGACCAGCTTGACGATTTCTTCCGGCCGGCCAAGGCCCATGGCGTATTTGACCTTATGATCGGGCATGGCATCGCAGGCGTTCTGGAGGACGTCCTCGCGCAGTTTATTATCCTCGCCCAGCGGCCAGCCGCCAAAGCCGTAGCCGTCGAAGCCGATCTCTTCCAGCCTTTGGCCGCATTCGAGGCGCAGCTGTCTGTCGCCGCCGCCCTGTACGATGCCGAACAGCAGCGGGCGGGGGCCGTCGCCCTTCCGGTTTTTCAGCTGCAGTTCAAATTCGTCCTTACACCTTTTGGCCCATTTGACGGTCAGTTCCACGCTCCTTCGCTGCACGTCGTAGGGGTCGTCCGGCGCGGTGCACACGTCGAGGCACATCATGATATCGGACCCGTAGCGGAACTGGGCCTGGATACATTTTTCGGGCGTGAAGATCATCTTTTCCTTGCCCATATCGGGCCTGAACAAGATCTCGCTGTCGCGGATCTCGCCATAGGCGGAGTTTTCGCGGATGAGCGAAAAGAGCTGGAAGCCGCCGCTGTCGGTGAGCAGCGTGCCTTCAAAGCCGGTAAAGCCGTGCAGGCCGCCGAGCTGTTTGATGAGCTTGGGGCCGGGCCGGTTATACAGGTGGTAGCTATTCATGACGAGGCCGGCGGAGCGGACGTCCTCAAAGGGCGTGCAGCGGACTGCGCCGTAGGTGGCGTCCGGGAAAAAGGCCGGCAGCGGCACTGTGCCGTGCGGAGTAACGAGTTCGTTCATGGAACCTCCTTTTTTTCAGGATGGCGGCGGGGAACCCTTGTCTTTAGGAAAAGAAAAGGGTTCCCCGCACCCCTCCTAAAAGAAACCAATTATGGGCTTTAGTTTATTAGCGATAGGACAGGCGGCAGCGAATGCCGGCGGGCGCTGCCCGCTTCTTTAGGAAAAGAAAGGCCCTCCCCGGACCCCACCCAAAGAAACCATTATGATAGGGTTTGATTTTTGTACGATAGGACAAGCGGCAGCTTTTGTCAGTCGGCACTGCCGACCGGCAGCGAATGCCGGCGGGCGCTGCCCGCTTCTTTAGGAAAAATAAGGCCCTCCCCGGACCCACCCAAAGAAACCATTATTATACGGTTCAAAGAAACCTATCGGGGGCCAGTGACTCGCTTGAACGGGCTCCAAGCGCAATTCTATAGCTTTATTATATTAAAAAAGATCCGCCCGGTCAGCAGATTTAGGTTAGATATAAAGAAAAAATCCGCAGGATCTTGCGATTCTGCGGATGGTGATCGGTTTTGATCTTACTTCGCGGCCTTGGCCTTTTCGCACAGGGCGGTGAAGGAAGCCGGATCATGGATGGCCAGTTCGGACAGCATCTTGCGGTTGATATCGATGCCGGCGACCTTCAGGCCGTTGATCAGCTTGGAATAGGAGATGTCGTTCATGCGGGCGCCGGCGTTGATACGGGCGATCCACAGGGAACGGAAGTTGCGCTTACGCAGCTTGCGGCCGACATAGGCGTAACGAAGGCTGCGGCGAACCTGTTCGCTGGCAGCGCGGTACTGGGTGGACTTGGCTCCGAAGTAGCCCTTCGCGAGCTTCATATACTTACGGCGCTTCTTCTGCGCGTTAACTGCTCTCTTAATACGTGCCATTTAGGTTTCGCCTCCTTACTTGTACGGAATCAGCTTCTTGATGGTCTTGGCTTCGGTGGACGCCACGTAGGCGGCCTTGCGCAGGTTACGGGTGCGCTTGGTGGGCTTCTTGGTCAGGATATGACGCTTGTAGGCCTGCGCGCGCTTGATCTTGCCGTTCTTGGTCAGAGAGAAGCGCTTGGAGGCACCGCGATGCGATTTCTGCTTGGGCATGGTATTTCCTCCCTCCCGGATAATTGCTGTTTTGTTTTAGTAATGACGGGCGCTTTGCGCCCATGTCATCCGTTCGCCTTTTCCTCGGCGGCGGCGGGGGCCGCAGCCTTGGCCTTGGTTTCCTTTACTTCCTTCGGCGCGAGCACCATGGCCATATTGCGGCCTTCGATCAGCGGCTTGCGCTCGATAACGGCGATGTCCTTGAGACGATCCGCGAAAGCGGCCATCACTTCCATGCCGATCTGAGAATGGGCGATCTGCCTGCCGCGGAAGCGGATAGAGGCCTTGACCTTATCGCCGTCCTGCAGGAACTTCTGGCCCTGTTTCACGCGCACGTCAAAGTCGTGGTCGGCGATCACAGCGCTGAGGCGGACTTCCTTGATCGTAATGACTTTCTGATTCTTGCGGATCTCTCGCTCTTTCTTGGACTGTTCAAAGCGATACTTGCCGTAATCCATCAGCTTGCATACAGGCGGCTTCGCCTGCGGGGCGATCTTGACCAGGTCCAGCCCGGCCTGTTCTGCCAGTTCCATGGCCTTGCGCGTGGGCATGATACCCAGCTGTTCGCCGTTCTGGTCGATCAGTCGGACTTCTCGGTCGCGGATCTCCTCGTTAATCATCAGATCGTTAATGCGGACGCACCTCCATTTTTCAGACAAGAAAATAAAAGAAAAAAGTACGCTTTCGGGCGCACTTTCACACACAGATGCCGGGGAACTTGCTGTCTTTCCCGCTGTGGACCCGTGCCGGCCTCTTGCCGCATAGGTGAGAAGTGCTGCCTTCTGCTTCGGGAGACATTATACCTCTTTGCCTGCCGATATGTCAATGATGTTTGGGTTAATTGTCCGCACGGGCGGGAGGATCCGCGCTGTTCTGAGCTAATGGAGCCAGTTTTTCATACCGGCACATGCGCGCCTTTGCGGGAATATCATGCAGAGGAGGGCGCGTGCTCTCCCGAAGGGAGGTTTACCTATGGCCAACAACTGTTTTTCCGGTCCGCTGGACCGTTTCTGCCGCCGGGCGCAGGGCTGCGGCTGCTATAACAGGCCCGAACGGCCTCCGTGCAGGCCCGTATACCAGCCCGACGCCTGCCGCCGGGTCTCTTTCTGGCCCTGCTGGAACAGCTGTGAATTGATCGAGCAGAGCCGGCCGCGCCCCTGCTGCCAAAAATGCGGCTGCTGCGACCGGCTCGAGCGGCAGGGGCGCTTTGTGCGCTGCTGCGCCTGCGGGTGGATCGGCTTTTTTGACGAGTGCATCGCCGTGTGCACTTTGCGCTCCTGCTGCGATACCGTGCTGTGGCCCTGCAGGCCCGGCGAGCCGCGGTGAGGGGATACGTTTGGGGGCTCTGCCCCCAAACCCCTGCCAAAGGGTCATTGACCCTTTGGAATCCCTTATTGGGGAAAGGGGTAAACTGCAACAGGGAGGCACTGCAGCGTGCTTTTCCTCAAATCGATGGTGTAAGTGTTGGGGGCTCTGCCCCAAGCCCCTGCCAAAGAGTCATTGACCCTTCGGAATCCCTTATTGGGGGAAGGGGTAAACTGCAACAGGGTGGCACTGCAGC
>JAFQGN010000375.1 GCA_017398245.1 Clostridia bacterium
CTCCGCTGCTTCAGAGAAATTCAGTTCCTTTTCAACAATGCCAGTATATACAAGCATTGTGACGTTCGTGTCCAGAGCCGGAAAAGAAACGGCGCACAAACGGTTATTTTCAGATGGGCCAAACGGATTTAAAACGCCCGTAACCGGGAGTATTCCCCGGCAAAAACAGGAGTATGCGCGCTGCGAACAAAAAGAAGGCAATGCGACCGGGATCGCACCGCCTTCTGAAAAATGTGCTTAATAGGTATACACGCCGCCGACAGCCTCCAGCGCGACGAGGATCTCGCCCTCGCGCAGGTCGAACAGCAGGCTTACGTCGCTGTCGAGAAAGGGTTCGCCGGGTTTGAAGGTCGCATAGCCCTCGCCCCATTTTGCCGCGCTTACAAACCCGGGCGCGTCATCCTGCGAAACGGAGGAAAGAGAGCCCGTTTCGTAGGGTTCGCCGTACAGCGCGGTCATTTCCTGCCGAAGGGTTTCGATCAGTCCGTCTGCATCCGCAGTCTCCTCGGGAGAGAGGCGGAACTGCAGCATTGCCTGTGAGAGCTTACCGTTGGTGAAATGGTACACCCATGTCGCTTCCCGGCCGAGCACGTTTTCCGAAGCCGTCCAGACCTCAAAGCCTTCGCGCTGCGTGGTCAGTACAAAAGGCGTGCCGCGGCTCTCTTCCAGAAGGAGGACTGCTTCCTTATCCATGGTCCACTGCATGCCGCGCACGGTTTGCCAAAGCGCCGTGCCGCCGAACCACAGGCCGTTTTCCTGCTGGGCCAAGCCGATCGAAGATGTAAAACACAAAAGCAGAGCGAGCGCAAGCAAAAAACTACCGATACGGATCTTTTTCATCGTGTTCTCCCGCCTTTCTTGTAAATTGCGTGGATACAACCGTATCCCGTCGGAACCAGTATAACATATCCCCAAAAAAACGAAAGGCGATTTTTACATTGCGCAGAAAAAACAAGGCCGCGCCGCAGAAAAGACACGATCAGCAGGGGGCGTGGATTTGCCTGTTGCGTATACGCCGCGCGCGGCGTATACTGGAACTACAGAATAACGCTTGGAGGGAACGGAATGGGCAAGAAGATCCTCGTCATCGTGGGCAGCGAAAGGAAAACGGGCAACAGCGCGCGTTTGGCGGAAGCGTTCATCGAAGGCGCGAAGGAAGCCGGGCACGATGTGACGCGCATCGATATCGGCTCCATTCACGGCTGCGTGGGCTGCGACCGCTGTCTCAAGCAGGAGAACTGGTACACCTGCATCTGGGACGATGCGATGAAAGAGGTGTACGAGCAGTACGAGCAGTGGGACGGCGTGTGCGTCGCTTCGCCCATTTATTCGTTCATGATCTCGGCGCAGGCCAAGGCGTTTTTCGACAGGCTGTACGCCTGCCAGTTCGCCAAAAACAAGAAAAAGGATGCGTGGCTGCTGCTTTCCGCGGCGGATCTGGATGAAGACGTGTTCGACCCGACTATCGCATGGTTCCGCCACAGCCAGGTGCGCTTTGGCAAATGGACGGAGCGCGGTATCCTGAAGGGCTACGGAATACAGCACCTTGGCGACGCGGACAACAAGCACCCGGAATATCTGGAGCGGGCGCGCGCTATGGGCCGCGAAGCCTGAAAAAAGCAAAAAGAGCTCTCTTCGGCGGGAAGAGAGCTCTTTTTGCATGCGAAACCGGGCGAGCTCTTTAGTTTGCAAGGGGGAACGGCATGCGCGGGAGAGATTCTTTGTGCCGAAAAGGCCGATTGCTTTTGTACGACAGAGTTCTGAATTGCTGAATTGGGGGTTCAAACACAGCGGGGATTCATGGTATAATTAGGTTTAGGTATCTGCAAAGCGGATTCCGGGTCGGAAGCCCGCGAGAGAGGGTTTCGACGCATAATTGTCGGGCGCGCAGGATGCGCCCGGGCCGCTGTCCGATAGGGCTGTGTCGGCGGCGGACGCGTTTATTTTCCGCAAAGGAGGAGATTTCCCAATGCAGTCCAGGTATCCTAAGCTCTACGGCGCCCTTTGTCTTCTGATTTGTGCGATGCTCTGGGGTTCCACGTTCGTGGCCCAGATCTTCGGCGCGTCCTATATCGGGCCGCATTCGTATAACGCCGTGCGCTTTCTGATCGGCGCGTGCGCGCTGATCCCGCTGGTGCTGCATAGGCGCAAAAGCGGCTCTCTGGCCATAAAAAGTGTAAAACATACGCTTGCAGGCGCGTTGATATGCGGCTGCGCCCTGTTTGCGGGTTCGTATTTCCAGCAGCGCGGCATGGCTGATACCACGGCGGGCAAGGCCGGGTTCATCAGCGCGCTGTATATCGTTTTGGTGCCGTTTTTGCGCATTCTGCGCGGGGGCAAGGTAAAGCTGCCCGCTTGGGTGAGCGTGGCGGTGGCGCTGGTGGGCATGTATCTTTTGTGTATACAGCCCGGCGGAGATCTTTCGCTGGGCACGGGAGACTTGATGGTGCTTATCAGCGCGTGCTTTTATTCGCTGCATATCCTTTCTATCGACAATTTCGTTACCGATACCGACCCGGTACTGCTCTCCTGCCTGCAGTTTTTTGCCACCGGCCTGATCTCTGCCGGCTTCGCATTTGGGTTTGAACAGACGACCATGGCCGATATCTGGGCCTGCAAATGGGCCATACTGTACGCGGGCGTGCTCAGCTGCGGCGTTGCCTACACGCTGCAGGCCGTGGGCCAGAGATATGCCGACCCGCTGCAGGCTACTTTGCTCATGAGCACGGAAAGCGTTTTTTCCGGCCTTTCCGGAGCGCTGGTGCTGGGCGAGCGCTTTTCCGGCCGCGAGCTGGGCGGCTGCGTGCTCATTCTGATCGCAGTGATCTACGGCCAGTGCGCCGATTCCATCGGCCCGGCATTGAAAAAACTTTCGGTACGCAAATAGATTCGCAAGGAGGTCTTTGGCAATGAAGGATTTCAACGTGTTTCTGCAGGATGCTTCCCGCGTGGTGCCCTCTCAGAGGCAGATCGAATGGTTCAATACCGAGATGTACGCCTTCGTCCACTTTACTGTGAACCAGTATACCGATCTGGAATGGGGCCTTGGCAACGAGCCGGAGAGCATCTTTAACCCGGTCGATCTGGATTGCGACCAGTGGGTCGAAGCGGTGAAGAGCGTCGGCTGCCGCGCCATCGTGCTCACCGCGAAGCACCACGACGGCTTCTGCCTGTGGCCGACCAAGACCACCGAGCATTGCGTGCGCAACAGCCCCTTCAAGGGCGGAAAGGGCGACGTCGTGCGCGAAGTGGCGGACGCCTGCCGCCGCGGGGGGATCAAGTTCGGATTCTATCTCTCTCCGTGGGACCGCAACCAGCCCTGCTACGGCACGGATTCCTACAACGATTTTTATAAGGCCCAGCTGACCGAGCTGCTGACCCAGTACGGCGAGATCTTCATGGTCTGGCTCGACGGCGCGTGCGGCGAAGGCCCCAACGGCCGCAAGCAGGAATACGATTTTGAAGGTTATTTTGAACTTGTACACAAGTATCAGCCCGGCGCGTGCATCTTCTACGATAAGGGGCCGGATGTGCGCTGGTGCGGCAACGAAGCCGGCAAGGCGCGCCAGGCGGAATGGGCTGTGGTGCCGGGAGAGCTGTGCTCCTACGCCGCAAAGCAGACCGAGGGCGCGGTCGTTCCCGGCGGGCTGGAGGGCATTTATAACGACAGGCCCGATATCGGCGCGCTGTCCACCATTCTGCGCTCCGAAGGCCTTGCCTTCTGCCCGGCGGAGGTCAACATGTCCATCCGTCCCGGCTGGTTCTACCATAAGCAGGAGGAGCCGCACTCTCTGGAAAGGCTGTTCAATACCTATCTCGTTTCCGTGGGCAACAACGCCTGCTTCCACCTGAACGTGCCCCCGATGCCGAGTGGCCGCTTTGACGAGCGCGATGTGGCCAGGCTCAAGGAGCTGGGCGACAAGATCCGCTGCGAATTCGGCAATCCCGTGGAGACGGAAATGGAAGTGCAGGAGGACGGAACGATCGTGCTGCGTCTGCCCGGCAAGACCAAGGTGAAATACGTGGAACTGGCCGAGGACATCCGCTTTGGCCAGCAGGTGGAGACCTTCTCGGTAGGCGGCTGGCTGGAGCGCAAGCAGGACGTGCAGCTGTATTACCACGGCTTCACCATCGGCCACAAGAAAATCTGCCCGGTCAATTTCGAGACCGACGCCGTGTACGTAAAGGTCACGGCGCACAGGGGCGAGCCCAGGCTGATGATGCCCAAGGTGTACGGCGAGGCTATCGAAACGCTTAAGGACGACGACAAGCCCTGGATCCGCGATTCGGCGCAGGATACCGAAAAGAACAGGTAAGCGGCATTGTGAAGGAGGCGGATACAAACATGTGCACAGCGGCGGTATACAAAACAAAAGACCATTATTTCGGCCGGAATCTCGATCTGGAATTCACCTACCGGGAAGAGGTGGTGGTCACGCCGCGCAACCATGCCTTCCGCCTGCGCTGCATGGGCGATATGAACACGCACTATGCCATGATCGGCATGGCCATGGTGGTGGACGATTACCCGCTCTATTACGAGGCCACCAACGAAAAGGGGCTGTCCGTCGCCGGGCTGAATTTTGTGGGCAACGCCGTGTACTTCCCGCCGCAGGAGGGCAAAGACAACATCACGCCCTTTGAGTTCATCCCGTGGATCCTCGGCCGGTGCGAAAACATCGCGCAGGCGAAGGAGCTGCTCGGCCGCCTGAACATGACGGACATCAGATTTTCCGAGCAGTATCCGCTTTCTACATTGCATTGGATGATCGCGGACCGGGATGATTGCATTGTGGTGGAATCGGTCGCCGAGGGGCTGAAGGTGTATGAAAACCCGGTGGGCGTGCTGACGAACAACCCGCCGTTTCCCCTGCAGCTGTTCAACCTGAACAACTACCGCGCCCTTTCCCATTCCACCCCGCAGGATACCTTCGCTCCCGGCCTTTCGCTGGAAAGGTATTCCAACGGCATGGGCGGCATGGGCCTGCCCGGAGATCTCTCTTCCATGTCCCGCTTTGTGCGCGCGGCGTTTGTGAAGATGAACTCGTTCTCCGGCGAGAGCGAATCGGAAAGCGTGAGCCAGTTTTTCCATATCCTCGGCTCGGTCGCGCAGCGGCGCGGCTGCGTGCATATCCACGATGGGAAGTTTGAGATCACCCAGTACAGCTGCTGCTGCAATACCGATAAGGGGATATACTATTACACCACTTATGAAAACAGCCAGATATCCTGCATCGATATGCATAAGGAGGATCTCGACGGCAGCGCGCTTTCGCGCTTTGCGCTCGTGCGCGGGCAGCAGTTTTTCTGCCAGAATTGAATAGAGTTTTCTCAAAACCGCTCCGGCATGCTGCCGGGGCGGTTTTTGCGTTTACAGGCGGGCGTATCTGCGTGGAACCTGAACAGGTGCGTGCGCGGCGGGCGTTCCTTTGCGGAACCCGATCAGGGGCGCGGGCATAGTCTGCATTGCGGCCGGCATGCGAGCATGGCTTGCAATATGAGCCGCGCCGCAGTGAGGAGCATGCGATGAACGGCTGGAATAGCGTTTACGATGGGAGAAACAGGTGCGCCTGTCAGAATGCGCAGGAGAACGGCGTTTTCTATAACGCGTATGATGCAAACGGCGTGCAGGGCAGGGCGTATAATTGCGGCTGCAATGCTAATTGCGGCTGCGGGTGTTCTTCCTGCAACGGCTGTGGTAATTGCGGCTGCGGCGGGTGCTGCGGTGCGGTCGGCCCCACCGGTCCGACTGGCCCTGCCGGCATGAATGGTCTCAACGGCAGGATGGGCCCGACCGGCCCGACTGGCGCTACCGGCGCAACGGGCGCGACTGGCCCCGCGGGTGCAATCGGTCCGACCGGCCCGACCGGAGCTACCGGCGCAACGGGCGCGACTGGCCCTGAGGGTGCAATCGGCCCGACCGGCCCGACGGGAGCTACCGGCGCAGCGGGCGCGACCGGCCCTGCGGGTGAAATCGGCCCGACCGGCCCGACTGGCGCTACCGGCGCAACGGGCGCGACCGGCCCTACGGGTGAAATCGGCCCGACTGGCCCGACTGGCGCTACCGGTGCAACAGGCGCGACAGGCCCTGCGGGTGAAATCGGCCCGACCGGCCCGACGGGAGCTACCGGTGCAACGGGCGCGACTGGCCCTGCGGGTGAAATCGGCCCGACCGGCCCGACTGGCGCTACCGGCGCAACGGGCGCGACCGGCCC
>JAFQGN010000376.1 GCA_017398245.1 Clostridia bacterium
CATCATCGGCGGCGGTTTCTACAATATTGTATCCGGTATCCTGCGCGGTCTTGGCGACAGCTTCTTCCCGCTGTGCGTGCTGATCCTGACCAGCGTTCTGAACATCGTTCTGGATATCTGGTTCGTCGCCGGTCTTGATATGAACGTTTTCGGCGCAGGTCTTGCAACAATCATTTCTCAGGGCATTTCCGCTGTGATCCTGCTCTATAAGCTCTATAAGATCAAGCACATCGTGCATGTCACTCCCGAGACCCTCAAGCCCCGCAAGGATTACACCCTGCAGCTGCTCAAGCTCGGTCTGCCCTCTGGCATCACGCAGGCCATCTTCTCTCTGGCCATGGTCTTTGTGCAGAGCCTGACCAACTCCATGGGCTATCTGGTCACCGCTACCTCCACCGCCGTAATGCGCATCGACGGCTTCGCAATGATGCCCAACTTCACCTTTGGCATGTGCATCTCCACCTTCATCGGCCAGAACATCGGCGCGCGCCGTCTGGACCGCTGCGAGGAAGGCACCAAGGCCGTTCTCAAGATCGCCGTCACTACTTCTGTAGTGCTCATCGTGGCGCTGATGTTCTTCGGCGGAAACCTGCTGCACATGTTCACCAATACCGAAGACGTCATCAACCTGGGCATCCGTCAGCTGCGCATTCTGGCCGTGGGCTATCTCGCCATGTGCTTCAGCCAGATCTACGGCGGCATCATGCGCGGCGCGGGCGACACCATGCCCACCATGTGGATCTCCCTTGTGACCACCGTCGTGGTACGCACTCCCCTCGCCTATCTCATCGCTGCGATGACCAAGAGCGAGCTCTGGCCCAATGGCAATCCGGACGCACTGTACTTCTCTTTGCTGATCAGCTGGGTGCTCGGCGCCGTGCTGAACTACGTCTGGTATCGCCGCGGCAACTGGAAGAAGAAGAGCCTGGTCGGTTCCATTCGCGCCTGATCCCTAAGCGTTCAAAACCCCTTCCGAAACATCCGGAAGGGGTTTTTCATTTATGCTGTAACAAAGCCACATGCACTTGCATCTAAATAATGTCCGGACGAACGAGAAGACGCCTTATCCACAGGCAAAACGATCAGGAAAGGGTTGGTGACATGCTTGCTGAAATTTGAAGATGTCTATGAAGCATATTTCCGCCCTGTTTATCGCTACGTTCTGTCTTTATGCTTCGACACGCATTTGGCGGAAGAGGTGACACAGCGCGCGTTCTGGAGTGCGTACCGGCATTTTGATACGTTTGAAGGCCGAAGCGACGTGAACACTTGGCTGTGCAAAATTGCCAAGAACGAGCTCCTCCAGCATCAGCGCAAAAGGAAATTCCTGCCCCTGGGCGAGCATGAATCCTCCATCCCCTCGCCCGCCCCTTCTCCCGAAGCATTGATCGGCGACAAAGATCAAGCAGAGGCTATACAGCGGATCGTGCACGAACTGGGAGACCCGTACAAAGAAGTGTTTCTTTTGCGCGTGTACGGCGAATTCGAATATGCGCGGATCGCTGCGCTGTTTGGCAAGAGCGAATCGTGGGCACGGGTCACGTATTACAGGGCAAAGCAGAAAATATGGGAACGGATCGAAAAGGAGGACGCGCATGAATAAAAAGTGCAATATCGCAAGAGACCTGATGCCGCTGGTGATCGACAACGCCGCCAGCAAGGAATCCGGCGAGTTTGTGTTCGATCACATCGCAGCGTGCGCTGAATGTCGCGCGCATTTTGAGGAAATGGGCAAAGAGCTTGAATCGCCGCAAGTCTCGCAGACGGACACGGCCTTCGCGCAGTCGGTGCAGAAGCTCAAGAAGAGGCAGAAGAGGACAAAGATCCTGCTTTCCGTATTGTGCGTGTGCCTTGCGTTCTGTCTCGCGTTTGGAGGAGTCGAGATCTACAACGGACTTCTGATCTATAATTGGGTCGGTATTCCGGGGAATGAAGCAGATTTGCGCATATTCGCGCTTCCTTCCGGCGAAGTACAGATTTTTCTTGAGGCCAAAGACGATGGATCGATCTTCTATCTTCCCTGCACCATGCAATGGCCCTCCTTCAACACAGGCAATGGCTGCAGCGTGGATATCTGGATAGAGGAGCCGCGTATTGCATTCCTTGCCGAAGAAGAGAAGCTTGAAAAGAGCGTGTTGTACACAGGCGAAAATGATAAGAAAATGCAGCTGATAGACGGCCAACTGTATATGATCGCGACGGAATACAGGGTCTATTCGGCCGAAAGCGAAATACTGGCGGACGGCAGTACGGAAATCAACTACGAACTGCGCTGGGATGCGCCAGTTCGGATTGATACCATCGTATACAACGATCCGACCGTTGACAGCGATGAACGACCGATTTATGCCGCCGGTGACAAGATCGAAGAGATCGGCTCGGAAGAATACGCTACGCTTTTAACGAGCATAAACGGCGACGAGCACCCTCTCCCGCAGGATTTCTATGCAGACGAGACATTTACAGCTGCGCTGGCCCGCGCTTGGGTGCGCGGCGAAGAACTGCCGGATATGCCCAGAGATTATCTGCCTTCATTCAATATCTATACCATGCCCGGCGGCGTAACAGAAAACGCCAAACTATGCGCAAAGCTCTTCGGTATTGAAGCTGAAATGATCGAACATCCGATCGGAATCGCCGACAATGAGAACATGTATTCCGCAATGATGGAACCTCCGCCCCAGGATGAAGTAACACCGTTTTCTACGAGCAACGATGAACCCCTGCCCACTGCAACGAAAGAGCCTGAATAGTAAAAATCCCTCCGCGAAAAGCGGAGGGATTTGCTATATATCAGATGTCGTTTCGGACGATATTTCCGCGGGACAGGACGAAGGACACGTCGATATGTTCATCGAAGAGGATCAGGTCGGCGTCGTAGCCTTCTTTAATCAGGCCCTTTCGCCCGCCGAGGCCGATGCGTTTTGCCGGGTTGAAGCTCGCCATGCGCACAGCTTCATGCAGCGGGACGCCCGCCTGCAGCATCGTGCGCACGCAGCGGTTCAGAGTGGCGACGGAACCCGCAAACGCTTGCCGGGAGAGCAGCTTCATCACGCCTGCTTCGTAGACCACGCGCATGCCGTTCTTCTGTGTGTATTCCGTGCCTTCAGCAAGGTCCGTTGCCGCGAATTCCAGCCCGTCGGTGATCAGCTCGATCTGATCTGGCCCCTTGCACTTGCAGATCAGGCGCAGAAGATCGTGCGGAAGGTGGCTGCCGTCCGCGATGACCTGCACGGTATACTCGTCGAGCAGAAGGCCTGCCTCGATCACGCCCGGAACGCGGTAGCCGTTCACGCGGATCATGCCGCTGCAGCCGGAATACAGGTGCGTGATATCCGAAAAACCGTGTTTTGCCGCTTCCCGCATGGTATCTATCGTCGCATCGGTATGCGCGGCGGAGGCAACGATGCCGCGCTCGGCAAGCGCTTCGCTAAGTTCAAACGCGCCTGAAAGTTCTGGCGCCACACCCACCATGCGGATGCCATCCCAGAAATCGATCAGGCCGCGCCAGTCGGTTTCGGCGGGGACAAGCAGGTTTTCCGGCTGCTGCGCGCCCGCCTGTGCAGGCGCGAGGAAAGGACCTTCCAGATGGATACCTGCAATCTCTGCATTGCAGGGCATACTCTGCGCCGCCTTGACGCATTCGATCGCAGCCATCTGATCGGCAATGGGAGCGGCCCATGTGGTGGGCAGGATAGTCGTCGTGCCATGGTGCGCATGTGCGTTCGCCATGGTGACGATATCTTCCGGCCTGCCGTCCATGCTGCCCGCGCCGCCGCCGCCGTGCACATGGATATCGACAAAGCCCGGCGCAAGGTATTTCCCCTTTGCATTGATGACGACTGCATCGGCGGGCGGATCGATATGCACGCTGACCTGCGCGATCGCTGCGCCGTCGGTCAGAACGCATACGTCACGCGCTCCATCCTCCAGAAGAACCTTTGCATTTTTGAACAGATACCGCATTGGCCCGGCCTCCTCCTGTATGACAAAAAACCGGCGAATTCCCGAAGGATCCGCCGGTTTTCAATGTGGGTTTACTTCTTCATGCGCGCTTCGATGCCATCGGCCATCTTATCCAGCCAATCGCATTCGAAGATTTCGATGATGCCGCGGTCGCAATGCTTGGCGAGCATCGGATCGATGGGCAGACGCGCGGTCAACTCCACGCCGTTTTCCGCAGCGACGAGATCCAGATGGCTGTCGCCGAAGATGGCGTGTTCCTTGCCGCAATCCGGGCACTTATAGTAGGACATGTTTTCGGCAATGCCCCAAACGGGGATGTTCATCATGTTCGCCATGGTGACGGCCTTGCCGACGATCATGCCGACGAGCTCCTGCGGGCTGGTGACGACGATGGCGCCGTCCACCGGCAGGGACTGGAACACGGTCAGCGGAACGTCGCCGGTTCCCGGAGGCATATCGACGAACATGATGTCGATATCGCCCCATTCCACGTCGGTCCAGAACTGCTTGACG
>JAFQGN010000042.1 GCA_017398245.1 Clostridia bacterium
ACAACAAAAAACCCGATGCCGAAGCATCGGGTAAATACGCATTGATTAGCGCTTGGAGAACTGGGGCGCGCGACGGGCGGCCTTCAGACCGTACTTCTTACGTTCCTTCATGCGCGGATCGCGGGTCAGATATCCGGCCTTCTTGATGGCGTCCTTCAGGTCGGCATCGGCCTTGACCAGAGCGCGGGCGATGCCATGACGGATGGCGCCGGCCTGGCCGGTGTAGCCACCGCCGCAAACCTTGACGACGACGTCAAAGCGGGAGGTGGTATCAGTGAGAGTCAACGGCTGGCGAACCAGCATCTTGAGGGTCTCATAACCGAAATAATTGTCGATAGAACGACGATTGATGGTGATATTGCCTTCGCCGGGGATCAGACGAACGCGGGCGATCGCCTTCTTCCTCCTGCCAACGGCGCTGTAAGAAACTTCTGCCATTGCTGCGTCCTCCCTTCCCTTACTTCACCACGAGCACTTCGGGCTTCTGGGCCGCATGTTCGTGCTCGGGGCCGGCGTACACGTGGAGCTTCTTGATCATCTTGTAACCCAGGGGGCCCTTCGGCAGCATGCCGCGGACGGCCTCATGGAAGGCGAAGCCGGGACGACGGGTGAGGAGCTCGCGATAGGTGAGTTCCTTCAGACCGCCCGGATAGCCGGTGTGATGACGGTAGAGCTTCTCGTCCATCTTCTTGCCGGTGACCTTGATCTTGTCGGCGTTGATGATGATGACGTAGTCGCCGGTATCAACGTGGGGGGTGAAAGTGGCCTTGTTCTTGCCGCGCAGGATCATCGCGACCTGCGTAGCCAGACGGCCCAGAACCATGTCCGTAGCATCGATGACGTACCACTTACGCTCGACGTTAGCGGGCTTTGCCATATATGTGCTCACTGGTATTTCCTCCTCAGCTGTGTGAAAAGAAATCGAAATAATATGTTTCGTTCGCCGGTTCGCATGTGGTCAGCATGGTACTGCGACTTTGCCTGCACGTACGGGGCTAGTGCACAGACAGGCACAATGTGGATTATACCTTTTTACCCCCTGCTCTGTCAAGCAAAAAGCCTGTGTTTACTATCATTTTACCCTCTTAACGCCGCCTTTTCAGACGGGCGCGCACACATTGCAAAGCGGCTGCATACCATGCTCAAAACCGGCCGATACTGTAAGCAAAACACATTGCAAAAGGAGCGGATCGTATGCCCTGCATGTTGTGCAAGCCCGATAAAAACGCCCCGCACTTTGCCCTGTGCGAGGCGTGCATGGAGCAGATCTGTCGTTTGGACGCAAGGCGCTACGCGTGGTATCAAGGCGCGGTGAAGCGCGCTTTGTTCCCCTCATGCGGCGGCGCTGTCTGCGCGGAAAACATGCTGTTTCCGCCCGCAGAAGGCACTCAGTTGCCCTTGAGCTTGCCGCCGGTCAGTTTGCCGGCCATTTTGGAGCCGGAGATCTGCTTGTTCAGGATCTCGGAATCGTAAGAGAAGACGCTTGCGGCACGCTCGGCCCTGTCGCGATAGGCGAAGACGATCATCTCGTCGAGCAGCTGCTTATAGAGGGTGCCGGTGGGCTCCCACAGATAGAAGGCGAGCGAACCGGGGATGGTGTTGATCTCGCAGATATAATACTGGTTGGTGTCGGCGTCGATGATATAGTCGATGCGCACGCAGCCCTTGAGATCCATCTCGCGGAAGACCTGCACGGAGAGCTCCTGGATGGACTTGGTCATTTCCTCGCTGATGGGGGCGGGGATCTGGCGGGAAAGGCTGGTCATGCCCTTGCTCTGGCCGCCCTTGGCGGATTTGATGTACTTGATATCGAACGAGAGCAGGCCGCCGGCGACCTGTTCGGGCATTTCGAGTACAGAAGGGCGCACATAGCCCGCGTAGCCCAGCACCGAGCAATTGACTTCCAAACGGTTTTTGATGCCGCGCTCCACGATAATACGCCTGTCGTACGCGGCGGCGACGTCGATCGCATGGGCGAGGCCTTCGCGGTCGTCCGCGCGGGAGATGCCGATGGAGGAACCGAGGTTCGCCGGCTTGACGAACATCGGATAGGGCAGGTTCTTTTCCAGGCGGGCAATGACGGCGTCCTTATCGTCGGCCCACTGCGCGCGGTCCAGCCACTGGCTTTCCAGCACCGGGAAGCCGCAGCCGCGGAAGAAGGTCTTCATGGCGATCTTATCCATGCCGATGGCGGAGCCCAGCACGCCGGAGGAGGCATAGGGAACGCCGAAGAGTTCCAGCATGCCCTGCAGAGTGCCGTCCTCGCCGTTAAGGCCGTGCATGACGGGCAGCGCCACGTCGGCCGTCCTGAGCACTTCGCAGTTTTTGGTGAACAGGCCCTTTTTGTCAGTCGGCCACGCGCGAAGGACGAGCTTTCCGTCCTCGCCGGAGGGCAGAACGCGGCTGAAGGCGTTCTTATCGAACTTCTTATACACTTCAATGTCCGTCAGCTTATCGCCCACGAACCACGCGCCGTCGCGCGCAAGATAGACCGGGAACCCCTCGTACTTATCGGTATCCAGAGCCTTCAGCGCCTGAAGGCCCGAAATGATGGAAACATCGTGCTCGCAGCTCTTACCGCCGTAGAGCACCGCAACTCTCGTCTTGCCCATTGCTATCTCCTTTTTGGCCGCACAGGCCGCTCATTCATTATAATTATCCGGAAGATCGTTTTCAAACAGGACGGTATCGCCCTTCATGCCGACTGCGCCGAGAATGGCCTGCGCCTCCTCCAGCGAGGAGACCAGATGCACGGCGTATTCCGGCATGCCGGCCTCTCGCGCGCCTTTTGCGATGGGCTCGGCGTGCTTTTAGCCGATGAGGATGGCGATATCGCAGTTTTCGGCGATCTGCCTGCCCAGTTCTCGGTTCATATTCTCTTCCATGCCGCCTTCTTCCACAAAGCCGGGGGTGACCACGATATGCCTGCCCGGGAAAGAACCCAGAACGCGCAGGGCTTCCTTCGCGCCGACGGGATTGGCGTTGAAGGCGTCGTCGATGACGGCGATGCCGCCCGCGCTGGGCAGCAGCTGCAGCCGGTGCTCGACGGGCTTGAGCTTGCTCACGCCGCGCATGATCTGCGTATCGTTCAGGCCGAGCTCGGCCGCGCATGCGCACGCAAGGCAGATGTTCTTGATATTATGGCTGCCCAGAAGAGCGGTGGTGACCGGAATCTCGCGGCCCTTGAGCATCAAGGTGAAGCGGCTGCCGCTCGGCCCGCATTCGATATCCTTCGCCCAGCAGCCGTTTGCATCGCCCTCGCGCCAGACGAGCGTCTTTTTGCACGAAGCCTTGTTGTACAGGCTGTCAACGATGCCGCCGTCGGCGACGAAGAAGGCGCTGCCGCCGGCTTCTTCGATGCCGTCGATCAGCTCGTACTTGGTGCGGGCGATGGTCTCCATATCGCCGAAGGTCTCCAGATGCTGCGCGCCCACGCTGGTGAGCAGGCCGTACTGCGGGTGCACCAGCTCGATCAGCTCTTTGATATCGCCTTTATGGCGCGCGCCCATTTCGGCAATGAAGACCTCGTGCCGGGGCTCGAGCATTTCGCGGATGACCTTGGTAAGGCCCATGGGGGTATTGAAGCTGGCCGGAGAGGCCAGAACGCAATATTTCTCGGAAAGAATAGTGGCCAGAACGAATTTGGTGCTGGTCTTGCCAAAGGAGCCGGTGATGCCAATCTTGATCAGATCCGGCCTTGCGGCGAGGGTAGCCTGCGCATCGCGGAAAAAGCCCATGTTGATATGGTTCTCCACCGGCTGCATGCACATGCCCGCCGCCATGGGGAGCCACGGGACGAGCGCGATCAGGATATACGCCGGGATGGGGCTGGCCGCGATGAGCGCAGCTGCGATAATGCTCACGCCCGCGCACGCGCCGATGAGCCGCTTCATGCGCTTGGTGTATGCGAAGGGCTTTTTCTCCTTCGTCGCCCTGCGGCGGGATTCCATCGCCGCCGTGAGGAACACAAGCGCGCCCATGGCGATGATATTCGCGATCACGACCGGGGTGTTCCCGCGCGCGACCGCCGTGAGCAGCGCAGTCAGAACCCATGCGCCGATTGTGCAGCCTGCGCCCGCCGTGAGCGGCAGGCCGCGCAGCACCTGCGGATGGGACGCCAGATAGCGCCTGTAGCCGGGCATCTGGTAGCTCTCCAGCTGCAGCATATGCAAAAACCTGAGCGAGGCCAGAGTGCAGCACGCAGCCGTCACCAGCGCCTCGGCAATCGTAAGCCAGATCATGTTCTATCCTCCAGAAACGGCCATTTGCAGGCCGGGATTTGCTTATTCATTTCTGTGCAGGGCCCCGTCTCTTCCTGCAAGACAAG